>JAKLPW010000414.1 GCA_022013675.1 Anaerolineae bacterium
ACGTGTCCAATCAAATGATAATCTAACCGAAGCCTTATGGTTCTATCATTTGATAATCTTACCGAGAGTGTGGGCCATCCTCCTATCTAGTGTTAGTGTCGAAGAGCGCATCTAGTAGCTGCTGGATCTCGCGTCTCAGCCTGCGGGGATTGGTCTGAACGTAGGTGCATCTTAGCCATACCCGCGTCTTCGGATCGAGCACATCTGACTCTGTCAAGCGCTTCAAGGGCGTACGTGCGGTATCGTGTTTGCGCCTAAGAACTGGTGCATGCTGGGCATTGTAGTGAACTGAGCGTTCAATCTGCCGGAGCACCGGCTGGAAGAAGTTGTAGTAGACGCGCATCAGGTCATATAGTTCGTTGAGGAGATCTGCCTGTTCTTGAGTGGTGAAGCTCTCTCGCCCGAGATAGGCACGGACCAGGGTAGAGTTCTTCTGCTCAACGAAGCGGTTATCATTCTTCTGCCACGGGCGGCTGCGGGAGAACTTGGCGCCTCGGAACTTATCGGCGAAGAAGCACTGGAGGTGTGCGTTCATGAACTCAGGGCCGTTGTCGGAGTGGATTTCTATCACCGGGATAGGGCACTGGGCCAGAAACTTGGAGAAGGCCTCCCGCATTCTGCTATAGCTTCTGCCCAACACAGCCACGCGCTCACTCCAGCCGGTCTTGACGTCAATGAACTGGACGGTATACACACACTCACCCCTGACATCTGGCCCCGCATGGTGAACAAGATCTACCTCGAAGTGACCAGGGATCGCAATGTCCCAGGGAATGACCCGCATGACGATTTGGTCTGCCACGCTGTTTCGGTACCGGCGCTTTCCTTTCCTCTGGGGCAGACGGTACTCATCCTGGCGTACGCGGCTCACGGTACGCCTGACCGTGGGTATACTGATTGCGCCCAGCAGTTCAAGCAGTTCGTCGTCCACAATCATTTCACCGTGTCTTCCCAGATGCAGGGCCATCTCGACGAGCCCCGGTGTCAATCGCTCGGCACAGATCCAATCCAACGTGCTCCCGATGATGCGGATAGCATCGTCTACCTTGGCTCCATATTTGCGTCCTCTCTGCTGCTTTCTCTTCTCCCGATTAGGCCCAGGGCCCTTCAGCAATGTGATCAGGTACTTTCTCTCGAGTCCCGTAGCTTCGACCAGCATATTCAATATCTGCCCCTTCTCATTCCGGCCTGCTTGTAGGTACTTCGCTTGGACATTCCTGATAAGCTTGTAGTGTTCGTCTATCGTCATCTTTTCCCATTTGGCCATTGATTCCTCCGGTTAGATTATCATTTGGAAGAACCATTATGCTACGGTTTGATTTTACATGATAGAACACGCAGCTCTTGACATCCGAGCTGCTATCTGCTAGAATTAGGTATGCTGGAGCATTCGTCATAACTTAAGCGCCTCTGAACCTTACCAACTCAAACCGATCGACCTGGACTACATCGTGAACTTGCGGTATAGTCAGGGGTATGAACAACAAATCGAAACCCAGAGATCCTGACCACGTTCGTCGGCGCAACAGACCTAGCCCAGATAACGAAGTTATTGCCGAACGACTCGGAGAACTTGTTCTTCCTGCCGTAATGAGCCAGTTATCATATTTCCGCAGGCTGGGGTTGCGGGATCGCATCTTGTCCTTGCCAGTGATGACAGCCGCTGTGCTGACACTGCTTTGGCGGCAAGTACCATCCGTGTGCGAATTGACTCGCATGTTAGCACGGGAGAAATTCCTCTGGGCACCACAGGTGAAGGTGTCGCAGCCCGCATTGTCGAAGCGATTTGTTCTATTCCCGTACGAGATTTTCCGGCGTGCGCTGTTGGACCTGGTGCCCATATTGCGAGAACGATCATTGAAGCGGGAGCGCCCGTTACCCAAGTCGGTCGAGCATGCCGGACAGCATTTCGACCACATATGGGCTGTGGACGGCTCTACGTTGGAGGCCCTGTTTCGCAAGCTCAAGGCGTTGAAAGACGTCCCTGTAGGGCAGTTAGCAGGTAAGATTTGCTCGGTCATTGACTTGGTCACACATATGCCGGTTGAGACCTGGTTTCGCGAGAATGCCAGTGACCATGATAGCAATTTCTTGCCCCAGGTACTGGCTATGGCGAAGGCTAAGGTGCTGTTCATCTTCGACAGGGGTTTCTACGACTTCACCTTTTTCGGTAATCTGATTGAACGAGAAGCCCATTTCATCACCCGGCTCAAATCGAATGCTGTATTCAGTATTGAGCGCACGTTGCTGAAGACAGATCGTGTACGGGAGCACATTATCAAGTTGGGTGGCCGCACCAGTCAATGTCAGCATCTTCTACGACTCATTGAGGTGCGCCATGGTATCAAGTGGTATCGGTACGTTACCAGTGCGCTTGACCCGAATATACTGCCAGCAGTCTACGTCGCTGATCTGTATCGCCGCCGCTGGCGCATTGAAGAAGCATTCGCCGTTCTTAAGCGCCTGATAGGTTTGTCATATCTATGGACTGGTTCGATCAATGGTATCCTGCTGCAAGTCTGGAGCAGCTGGCTGTTCTACGCCACTCTCATTGACTTGGCCGATGCCGTAGCAGAAGAACTGATGCTCCCCTTTGACCGCATATCGTTGGAAATGGTCTTCCGCGGCTTGTACCACTTCATCCAAGCCTACGATCGCGGCGAAGCAACTGACCCAGTCAAGTATCTCGCCGCACCAGAGAACCGCGACTTGGGCGTCGTCAAGCGACTGCGCAAAAAAACACCTGACTTGCTGAACCCGGAAACGCCACGAATCTTGGGGGGCGTTAAGTTATGACAGATGATGCTGGAGTATCAACTCCAGGCACGTTTGCTCTACCGCCTTCAGTGTATGGGTTCTATTTGGTTTCCCGATAATAAGGAGGCTCTGTCATGGCAAACCCCCGTATCGTCCGCTCCAGGATCGTCTTCCTTGTGGCTTTCCTTGCATTGATCTTGACCATGGCGTCTTTCTCCCCGGCCTCGGCAGAACCAGTCCTGCCGAATCTGGACACGCTCGTGCTCCAAGGACGGGTGTACGATGGCCATCCCTTCGATCAGACCCGGCCAATGTCGGGGGTCACGGTGGAACTCTACCTTCACTCCAGCAACGGATACCCCGACCTTGGAACGTGGTTTGCGTCAGACTCCACCGACGCCGCCGGGTTCTACAGCTTCACCTTCTACGACGATGACTTGATTGGCTACGAGTTCCTGAGCATCAGAGAGACGAACCCCAGGGGTTACGTCTCCGTGGATGCCACCACCGTCGGGGGTGAGAAGAAGACCAACGACTGGATCGAGTATGAGATCTCGCTGCCCTTCAGTGCTACGCTAACGGGGAACAAGTTCTGGGATTGGCTGGAGGCCCGGCCCACCACGACGCCGACAGCCACTATCACCAGCACACCGACCGGTGCGCCACCATCGACAGCCACCAGCACACCGACGAAGACACCTACCACGGCAGCGACGTCGACTGAAGGGCCGCCGGTATACACTCCGACCCCCACATCGACGGTGACGGCGACGCCTCGCATCACCGGCACTCCTTCCCCCTCGCCCACGGCCACTCTACCGCCTGATTGCGCCGAGCTGCTAGTCAATGGCAGCTTTGAGGCAGGCGAGCTTGCCCCGTGGGGCAGTGATGGTGCTGTAGAGCTGGGAATGGGACGAGGCGGTGGCAACGGCGTTTGGCTTGGCGGCAGCAACGACGCCAATGGCGAGCTATGGCAGCCTGTGGCCATCCCGGCCGGCGCCGGACCGGTGCGACTAGGCTTCTGGTGGCAAGTACAAAACGAGACTGAGCAACCAGAGGACCACGTGATGGTCATCGTGCAGCACGGGGAGGAGGCAGAAGCCTTGCATATCCTGCGGGGCGTGTCTCCCGTGGGAGAGTGGCAATACGGAGCCGTGGACCTCACGCCATACGCCGGGCGAGAGGTGGCGGTCACCTTTCTGGTGCACACCGATGCGGTGCATCCGACCACATTCCTGCTGGATGATGTTACGTTGAGCTCATGTGGCGGGGATAGGTCGTGGTCGTTCACGGGGCACGTGCTGGAACAGGGCGGGCCAGAGCCTATGCCGCCTTCCGTGCCCGTGCCCCTGGGTTTGTTCGGCTCCAACACCGCGGAGCATCTGGGCGAGCTGCTGGCCGAGACAGAGTGCGACGAAGGGGGAAGTTACATCCTGCATCACACGTCATCTGGCGTGGCGCTGGCGCAGGAGTACGTCTTCTTGAATCTGGCCATCCTGGATGAAGCCCGCACCGTCGTCGAGGCGTGGTCTGAGAGCGGCGGCCAACCTAACGACTGGGGTTGGCTGCAGTTCGAGCAGGCTGAGCCCGGCATCTACGCTGAGAACGTGTTCGTCATCGTCGGTGTCGCAGCGACGGCCACGCCGTCCCCGTCACCCTCACCGACGGGCGTCTATACCTGGGAGCTGTGCGCCGACGCGGATACCTACGTCAATAGTATGCAACCCAATGACAACTACGGCACAAGCCCTGAGCTTTACGCTTCCAACAGCATGGGCCAGAACGAGAGCGCGATCCAGCGCACCCTGCTGTATTTCGACCTGTCGGCCTTGCCCGGTGATGCCCAGATCAACTCCGCCGACCTTCAGCTCCTGCTGGCAGATGCCAATGGGCTCCCCAACGCGACCATGTCGGCCTATGCTATCCTCGACCATTGGGATGAGCTGGCCGCTACTTGGAACACTCAACCAACGTGGGACTCCTCTGTGGTTGTCCATGCCCCGGTCGGTTTGGGCACGCCGGGCATCGTCTCCTGGGACGTACGCGAGATCCTCCGCGTGTGGCTTGATGGCAGCCTGGAGAATCATGGTCTGGTGCTAAGAGGGCCGGAGCAGGACCCCACCGGGTGGTTTCGGAGATTCGATAGCGGAGAGCAGCAGATTCTCTTCTGCCCCCGCCTGGTGATCAACTTCCATTCATCG
>JAKLPW010000415.1 GCA_022013675.1 Anaerolineae bacterium
ACTGGTTTGACGCGCAGAGGTTTGTGCATCGTCTTCGTATGACCCGATGCGGACCAGTTGTGGTCTGGAGCGAGTACGAAGACGTTGCCTATCTTCTCCAGGGCACGCTTGAGGGCCAGCAATCCGGGGGCATGAACTCCGTCGTCGTTGCTGATCAGTACCGTTGGCTTTGACATCATTTCCATCTGTTCTTCTTCCCGAGGACGTTCAGTGTGACCCGTGTGTCTCATTATTGGCTGCCAGCCCTGGGCCATTTCTTCACAGCGTACCGGCGATAGTCGTTTGTGGGAGACCAGGCGATGAGTTGGTATAGCGGATAGAGCTGTTCGAAGCGGGCCAGCACTTCCCGGCCGATGGTCGTTGCGTTTAGTTGAGGATCGTCGGGACGATACCACGTGCCTATTCGCAGCACATGTTTCCCGGGCTCATAGAGGGCACTGGCCGTTGCCAATGGTGCCGGAGAGCGGAATGCTCTGGCCCGCTTGGTCCAGATACGTCCATGACCCTCGCTTGTACGCTCCTCGATCTGGACTTGTGCGCGAAACCCCAGCGAGGACACAATTTCGCCAAACTGGCGTCGAAACTCGTAGGCGTCCGGGGCTCCGACGAGTTTCCCTCTCAGATTTTGGCCATCTACCCAGGCTGCGGAGGGGATGGAGAGTTCAATGCCAATGGCGTCTTTATCTATGGTCACGGCCAACATCACATGAGCGTGAAAATGGCCGAAATCATCCAGGAATAGTTTCTCCATGCGGCGCATCAATGTTTGGGGTTTCGCGTATCGGAGTCTCATAAATGGAATGCAAGCCATGTGAGGTGATATGTACCACGCGGAAACGATCCATCCCTTATGCCAATGGGGATAAATCTTCCAGCGGCGGCGTTGCATCTCCGGATATATGATCTCATGCAGGTGTAGCAGCTTGTTCTTGATGACTGTGCGGCGTTCGTTGTGCAAGAGATTGAAACGATGACGTTCATCGAAAACTGTGTACTCGGCGGCGTTAAAATAGGCCAGGTCGCCGGGGATAGTATCAAGATTGGTATCGTTCATGATGTTGTCTATACCTCACATGCCAGGAACTCAGTCGTTCCATGAACCTACACGTGCGCTTCGTGATGAGCGCAAGCGAGTGCGAAGCTCATCCCTAAGGTGTTGGAAATTGCTCTGGAAGGACGCAGATGTGATTGTTTTCGTGTTCATGACCAGAGCATCCTCGCCGTTGTCAGAGTAGTATCCCTTGCGTACATCTGTGGTCTCGAATCCATACTTGCGATAAAGAGATTGAGCGACCAGGTTCGAAGTCCTTACTTCCAAGGTTATGGTGGTCGCTCTCACCTCGCAAGCCCAGTCAATCAGACCTACCAGTAACAACTCCCCAATGCCTCGGTGGAGATGCCTTGGCGTGACTGCCAGCGTGGAGATGTGGGCCTGACTGGCCATGAGCCAGAAACCGGCATAGCCTAGTATCTCCGTGTTTCTTCTTCGGCCAGCCAAGCGGTGTAGCGCTGAAGTCAGTTTTCCTTGGAAGGATGGTGCCGCTGACAACTGCCGATAACGTGCAACCAGGTAATAGGAGTGGGGATTGGCCTGCACCTCATACGCGAAAGCCGAGGCAGCCCAAGGCATTGGGAACACGTCCCTTTCGATGGATGCCACAGTAGGGACATCAGCTAGCTGCATTGGCTCCACGACATAAGGCAAATCCCGGCAGTCCATATGCATAAGCCATTCACCATCTGCATTGCCCTCAGTTATCCTTTGCAGGATACTGGAGATAGAGAGGGCTGAGAGTGGCAGTGTCATCCAGCTTGTTTTCCTCCAGCCGTTTCAACGCTATTTCTGCCAGACAGGAGGCCCTCCTCAGTGACAGACAAGGTGGAGCGATGACGGCCAAATCCCCAAGATGCTCGCGTAGCGAGTGCTCCAATTCGGTGCTAATTTCGCCACAGATCAGTGTGCGGCGATCAATCAAGGTTATTAGTTGTTCGGGTAGCATTAAACGATCATCAGTAACCCGTCGCCAGCGTCCTGCGCGTACTTTGTAGAGAGCAATTCCGAGCCACTTGCGGCCTGCCCGTAGGATAGCACAGATGGGTAGCTTCTGGTGAGCATGGGCTTCGGCCAGGATATCCAGAGTCGGGATTCCTATCACGGGGATATCGAGGGCCATGGCGAGACCCTTGGCAACGCTGATGCCTATGCGTAGTCCTGTGAAGGAGCCTGGACCGAGCGCGACAGCAATGCCAGTCAGAGAGCTCGGCTCAATCTCCTGCTGAGCCAGTATCCCCACGATAGCGGGCAGTAGCTCTGTGGTGTGATTGTTGGCAGAACGCCATGTGCGTTCGGCAAGTATACGTTCCTCCCCGTATAGCGCGACGCTGGTGCATTGCGTTGCTGTGTCAATAGCTAGCAACATTAGGCTCTCCCATGGACAATGATGATAGATCTGCACTAAGTAAGGGTGTCAAACAAGACCTCGGTGGTTTATTATGTGCGGGAAACGCAATAGATTCCATGCGGTTCTATGCCAGATTATAGACAACTGTTGCCTCACTGAAAACCTTCGAGGTCTGGCGAATGGGTTCTTTCCACACTCTCCTAAGTCTGGCTCGACACGTGGCCAAAGGCCAGTTCCCGGAATTGTTGTATCAGGATCTCGTACCGCTCACCATTGGCTTGCATCACCAGATTACGCTTGGTTTCGTTCAAGTGACGCAGAGTGATCCACAGACAGGCTGGCGGGATGATCCTTTGCACGCGCTCGGCCCACTCAATGGCACAGATACCTTCTCCGTAGAGATATTCCTCTATTCCTATCGCCAGCGCTGCCTCGACGCTCTTGATACGATATAGGTCGATGTGATAGAGAGGCGGAAACGGCGGCGTAGCAGGGTATTCATTGATCAGTGTGAAAGAAGGGCTCTTCACGGGGACCTTCACGCCCAATCCTTGCCCCATACCCTGTACGAAGCAAGTCTTGCCGGTGCCCAATTCCCCTTCCAGGCATACTACGTCGCCGGCTCGCAGCAAGGTGGCAAGCCGCGCGGCAATGCGGCGCGTTTGTGCAGGGCTATGACTGATAAAGTCTAGAGTGTGCGGCGTAAGAATGGGAGACACGAAACACTGCCCCCTTGTGTATAGAGTCAATCCCACTGATTCCCACTGGTCATGATTGCTACCACATTATACACGTTTACCCTGTCATGAACAAGTGAGCAGAACTGGAGGATCTCGGAGCAAATCGGACCATGTTAGTAGTATCGCACAGGGGCATGACTCTGTCAAGGTGAGCAAGGGAGGGGTCTGGACAAATGCATAGTGCACGACGGCACGAATCCTCTGCCGGTTTACGCGCGCCAGGGATCATCAGACCCCGGCACTATGGGGCACATTGGTGGCTGTATAGGTGCTATTCATGCAATGAGGGCTTGCATGCCTGGGGCACGTGCGTGTCTTAGGACACACACGCCAACCGGTATCCGATACCGCGTTCGGTGAGGATAAACTGGGGGTTCTTGGGATCATGCTCGATCTTCTGCCGAAGTCGCCAGACGAACAACTTGGTGTAGTCGGTTTCGTCAGCGTATTCTGGGCCCCAGACCTTCTCCAGCAACTGGTGATGGGTCAGGACGCGTCCCGAATTCTCGGCCAGGCAGATGAGAAACTTCAGTTCTGTGGCGGTCAGGTCCAACCGCTGTCCTTCTTTGCGGACTTCCCACTTGTCCAGGTCGATGGTCAGCTTGTCCCTGCCACACAGCTTACCCTTCTTGGCAGGAGCGACCGTGTTCGCTCGGCGTAAGACCGCTTCGATGCGCGCTTCCAGCTCCTTCAAGCTGAAAGGTTTGGCCAGATAGTCATCTGCCCCAATCTTCAGGCCTGTGACTTTGTCTGTCTCTTGGCCCAGGGCGGTCAACATGATGATGGGAGTGTCGGACATCTCCCTTATCCGTTCACAGGCTTTCCATCCGTCCATCTCAGGCATCATGATATCCAGGATGACTATGTCGGGGCGATCGGTGAAAACTCTCTGCACTCCCTCCAACCCATTATTCGCAATGGTGACATCGTAGCTTGCACGGGTAAGGTACAATTTGAGGGCCTTAACCAGGGTGACGTCATCGTCTATCAGAAGAACTTTAATTTCGCGGTTGTTGTCACTGCCATTGTTTCCATTGCCCATGATCATGTCTCCCATCTCGAATAGCCTCACAAGGGGCCTCTGCGGTCGGTTCTTGGTAGTAGCGAGTTGCAGGTCCAAGGGAGTACCTGCAAGCACCCCCATTATATAGCGCCTTGTTCCGTCCATGCGAGAAGAGGGCATAAATGTGCCATTAAAGAAGTGTAAACGTTGGAGTGATTGGATTGGGGGCCTCGTGGACCTGGCAGCGGACAGTCCGGCCTGGTGGTTTCCGCGCCGGGTGGTGGTGTACCTGGAGTTGATCGAAGCCGATGGAAGCTCGCAGTCGTACGCTTTGTGCCGTTCCTACGTGAGTGGGGACGTGGAAGCAACTGGAGTGGTGCGACTCGTGTCCTTGAGTGGTGATGGGGTTGAAAGAGAGTTCGCTCTTCCCCGGAAAGGGACGAAGATCGATCGGTATGCCTTGGAGATGCTTTTGCGAGAGATGACGGGGGCGAGCGCGCTACGATTGCCTACCTACTACAGCGGAGACGAACTCTATGAGGCCGTTTATCAGAAACCCAAGAGGGAAGCTCTGCGGCCAAGTGCTTTCGCCGCCATCGAGCACTACCGGGGGCTTGCCGGGGGGGTACTGCGAAGACACCTATCCGATGAGGAGCAAGCTGTGGCCCTCGAACCCATCTTGCGTCTGCTAGAAAGCGAGGAGATTTACCTGGCGAGGAAAGGAATACTCCTGGATCCTCGCTTGAAGCGCGCGAAAGATGGGATACGCGACTATGACAAGATGCGCTATGGGGAGAGAGGTGTGGCCCTGATGCTGGAGATACTGACCTCCGGTTTCTCTCGCGATGAGCTGCGAGAAACCCGCCTTCCGGAACCGCTGATTATTGACCAGGAGGACGATCTTTTCGAAGATGTGGCCCTGTACCAGCAGATGCTGCGTGGATTGCTGCGCCGTCCGCGCCAGATCATTTGGGCCACTGTGAATCCCAACATCCCTATCGCCTGGGATGCTGACAATATCCTGGTGTGCGCGCGGAAGAAGGATGACCGGCACATGCGCATCGTCGCCCCGGGAGCCATTAGCCGTCCGAGGGTGCGCAGCTACACGCTGGATATCTTGGAAGGTGGAGAACAAGCTTTGCGGAAGCGGAGCACTCAATACGGCATCTGAGTCACTCTCGAATACTCAAGGGCCCCGGCGGCGAGCGCCGGGGCTCTTGCATTGTCTCTCTGAGCATAGTGGAGCTGACCCTGTCTCTGGAGTGGATGCCAGAAGCCTCGCTGGGTCTTACGCAAGCCTCACGCAGGGCAGGTATCCGACGCGGCACTTCCCCTGTTTTCTCTCGCAGACACCTTGTCCAGTAACTCCTCAGTTGCTTCGGGGGAGAGGCCAAGGCTGTTCGCTTCTGCCTGAAGTGCGGCCAGCGAGCCATAGCCCCCCAGGTATCCGTTCACGCGCGCCGCGGCCGTGGATGCGATGAAATCGGCATCGCTGGGATACATGACGTGGAACTCATTCATGAAGTTCGGGCTGTTCCTCAGTCGGTACTTCTGATGGTAGCCCTCGGCCAGGTAGAACCCCTGGAAGGGGGTGATCTCCGTGTAAACCTTCGTGCCTAACCGGTCCTCCTCGCGATCTTTCGTTTCCATGGCCAATCGTCTCTGCTCTTCATCGTGATAGAAGATTGCAGACATGTATTGTCGTGAGGGGGGGCGGTACTGCGCACCATGGCTCCTCCAGAATATGTCCAGAAGCTCTTCGTACGATATCTGGGTCGGGTCATACTCGATCTGAATCGTCTCGCTGTGATCTCCGATATTGCGATAGGTGGGGTTCTCTGTCGTCCCTCCTGCGTACCCAACGCGGGTACGAATCACGCCAGGGGTGCTCCCGAACTGGGAGTCTCTGGGCCCCAGAATCAACCCATCGCAAAGGTCGCGGTCTCCGTCCTGGAAGGTGCCAGGGGGTCTATGGGCGGTGCGGCGATGTGAGCAACCGAATTCGTCACTGTTCCAGTCATAATGATTCCTTTCTCAGGGGAACATCCCAAGATCGCAAGTCCCCCTATGATAAGTCCCAGCACACAGGTAGTTGCCATCACTACTCTTCGAATCAGTATACTTGCTCTGATCGGATTTACCATGTCGATCTCTCCAGCAGAGTTGCGCATGCATTCTCGTCAGTGGTTTATAGCAGAAAGAGAGCGCCGAGTACCGGCACGAGGAGGGCACCAGAAGAGGGGGTAGCCTGCGGGGGCTAGCAGGGTAGCCTGCGGGAACCCGCAGCATTCCAAGACGAACGGGTCCAAAAAGTGGGCCCACCAGGATTCGAACCTGGGACCGACCGGTTATGAGCCGGTAGCTCTAACCGCTGAGCTATGGGCCCGAACTAGCGCCATCCTGCCTGGAAGCACGGCCTGGCTTGCGTAGCGGTATTGTAAGCCTTCTTCGCCGGCACGTCAAATAGGCCTGTCTATGTTCGATCCGCCATTGGCTGCCGTTACACCGCGATCTCGGCAACCCTCTCCACTACCTAGGTGCGCCCCCCTTGCCCGTCTCGTCTCCACATTTGACTCGAGACGGTATGAAGCACTCACCTTGATGCCCATGTCACTCCCGCCAGACTAGTGGGAGATACAGCCTAAGGGGTCCTGGTGTGAAGGTAGGAGTCGGCGTCGGCGTGTTCGTAGGGGTGGAGGTTGGGGTCTCAGTAGGGCCTGGTGGCCCTCCCGCATCCTGGATCACTGACACCTTTTGTGCCCACTCTGCGGGATAACTGTCGTGGGTGGCATAGAGCCGCGAAAGACCGGGATGCACGGCATAATGCTTAATGCGGCCGTCCAGGAAGACACGACCCTGAAGCTCCCCGGAGGTTCCATCGGCGACCTGGAATAGAGTCGAGCCCGAGTAGCCGTGTAAGCGATCGGTCTGTGGATTCGTCTCTAGTTGTCCCCCCACTCCCTGTATCATCCCCAGTTCGGCGTGGGTGTTGCCATCCAGGATCAGCGCGCCCGACTGCCCACCACGAGATATCCATACGTACACGCGGTTGGTAGCAGGGTTCACGGCGATGGCGCCTGATGAAGCGTAGTCTATAGTCTGCACCACATCGTCTGTCGTTGGGCTGATGATCCTCAAGTCGTCACCCAATGAGTAGGTGCAGTAGGCATAGCCCGTCGTTGGGTTGACCGCTACATGAACCCAATTCCCCACATAGATGGTGGTGCCAAGGTTGAGGGTGCGGATGTGAGCCAGGGACACGCCGTCATAGATTTTCAAGTAGTCCGGCACGTTGCGGTAGGGCGACTCGTCAGCAATGTAAACGCGGCCGTTGATTGGGTTCACAGCGATCTCATTCCCACCGCCCAGTTGGCCGAGCACCTCACCGTTCGCACCGTTGAGCACGTAGGTTCGGCCGACACTCACAGCATAGATTCGGTTCAGGGTCTCGTCCACCCCCACGTCGTAGACGGGAGGGGAGTATCCGTTCTGGGACAGATCGATGAACGGAAGCGGGGCCAGCGTGGTCGCATCAAACACCGCAATGCTTCCGTCCACCCCCACGTACAGGCGGTTGGTCATCGAGTTCACCGCCACCCCCTCACCATCCTCCGGCAAGTCCAGCGTAGCGATCACGCCGAGGATCGCCGTCGGCGCGGGGCTTGTGGGCGAGGCGTCCTGGATAACAGTCATCTTCTTGCCCCAGGTCGGAGGGTAGGAGTCGTTAGTGGCGAACACTTTGCCCAGCCCAATGTGGAGGCCGTAGTTCTCCAGATCGCCGTCCAGATAGACATGCCCGACGACGCTGTTGGTGGCGCCATCGGCGATCTGTAGTATGTACCCAGGCGAGCGTCGGGCCACCCCGTAGATGCGATTGGTGAGCCAGTTCAGCCGCAGCCGCCCGGCGATCTTGGGGACTGTGCCCACCTGTGTGTGGGTCACACCGTCCAGGACGACCGCTCCCTCGTAACTCGTGCGCACGTAGATTCGGTTCGTATCGGGGTTCACCGCCACATGACCGATATCGGCAAGATGCAGCCGGGTCACCTCAGCGTGGGTGGTGCCATCCAGCACGCGCAGATCGTCGTCTCCTGTGAACGCTACGTAGACGCGGTTCGCAGTTGGGTTGGCTGCCAGATGGACATAGTCAGACGCGCCAGTACTGCCTAGGTTGATGTCGGGGAGCCAAGTGTTGCTGGCTCCATCAAGCACGTGCACTACGTGCGGGTCCGTGTAGGGATAGGTCACTAAGCTTGCAATGTAAATACGGTTGGTCGTGGGGTTAACAGCGATTTCCTTCCCTACCTTGGCAAAATGGTGCAACACGGTATGGGTATTGCCGTCAATGACGTACGTTCGGAAACCGACGGCATAGATCCGATTGGTTGCGGTGTTCACGGCCACATCGTAGCACGCAGTGTAGTTCTGAGGGAGTGGAATGGTCGTAAGGGGTGCATGGCTCTCAGCATCGTAGACATTGATCTGCCCTTTCACGGCCACGTAGACTCGATGGGTGTTCGGGTTCACGGCCACGCCACCACCATTATCGCCCAGGTCAATCACATCCAGGACAATCTGCGCTCCAACGGTAGGGCTAATGCTCATACCAACAACGGCTATCAGTAGCATCACCACCGCGATCAGATTCCTTCGCCCAAGAGTCATCTCATTCCTCCCTTGAGAAAAACAAATGCACCGGCCTCGTTCGCTGGCTTCTAGGGCAAAGAGGTCGGTGCTGGTAGAATCGTCAAGGCGGCAACGTAGCAGCCGGCGAGCGGTCCTTTTACATCTGCAATTATACCATGCTTTTGGTGTATGGCGAAAAAGCGAGCGTTCCTTCACCTAGTACACGACGACATAGATCCTCCGCCGGTTTACGCTCGCCAGATCCCGGCCTCCTGCGGCAAGATCGAGGCCTCGCACGGGGATTTGGCAATCCCTCTTGAGCCAGACGGCCGGGGGCCTACTTTCGCCTGGGTGTGCTGGCTTATCCTTCAGTTTGCCCAATAATTGGCTGTAGACTCTCGGCGAGCGTGGCAAGCGTGTGGTGCGTCTGCAGGGAAAGGGGAGATGGCCGGAAGCCACACCATTCTGATGGCAAGAGATGGTCCCCTTCACACCACCGGCAGTCGTGGTATTCAGAGGGCTGGCCAATTCCAGACCATAGAGCGGGCGACGAGACTCGAACTCGTGACAACCTGCTTGGAAGGCAGGAGCTCTACCAACTGAGCTACACCCGCGTGATAGGACCAAGTCGGGGTGAGAGGACTTGAACCTCCGACCTCAGCGTCCCAAACGCTGCGCGCTACCATGCTGCGCCACACCCCGTTCTTAGGCAAACTCTAGTATAGCTTAAATACCGGCACTCGTCAAAAACCATGGCCTGATCACACGGAGACACAGCCATACTTGTAAGACCTGTCTCCCCCTACTCCCCTACTCCCCTACTCCCACACTTCCCACTCCGATTGACAGACTGCCCGCGTCGTGATATGCTCACAACGGTCAAGAATCTGGGGTTTGAAGGAGAGGAGATGCCATGGTAACAGAAAGGGCTACGGCCTTTGCGAGGTTGGGGAATTGCGATATCCTGGAGCGGGCACCCGAGCGATTGGTGCTGTGCAAGAGGGAGCTTTCCTCTGTCCGGTGGACGATGGGAGGTATCGTCGGGCTGGCATTGGTGGGCGCGGCAGCTATCCTTTTTCAGTGGATTGACGCATCACCTGCCGCCGGAACAGTGGTGATCCTTTTCGCTTGTCTGGTTGTAGCTACGGCTACCTGGATGACTTTCGAATTGCCACGTCTGCACATCATCACCTTTGATGGTATCAAAGGCGAAATGACCTTCTCTTTCAGAGACAAGGTCACGCAGAGGATCCCCTTCGGCGACATCGCGCGCGTTGACGTGCAGCATCAGCGCATCTGGTCCCGGGAGCGCGGTGAGGAGAACTACTGGTTGGTCAATCTCCAGCTTCGGGATGGTGTAACGGTGTTGATCGATTGCTGCAAAGCGTCGGCGGATCAAATGTCTCGACTGGCGGCCGAGATCGACACTGTCCTACGTTCATTTGAGTCCCTGAACGTGAGTTGATGGTTGTTGACAGCACTTCAGGACCCGAACTGTGAGCTTATGCCAAGGGGAGGATGAGCAAGAGTGAATATCTACCGCGTCAGCGAAGTGAATAGCCACATCCGATTCATCCTGGAAGGGGACCCCACCCTTTCCGATCTCTGGCTACAAGGTGAGGTCTCTAATTTCACTCGTGCCACCTCTGGTCATCTCTACTTCACCCTCAAGGATGAGAAGGCCCAGATCAGTTGTGTGATGTGGCGCTCGCTTGCGGATCGTCAAGAGTACTTGCCACAGAGCGGGCAAGCTATCGTTGCCCACGGACACATCTCGGTCTACGAGGTGCAGGGCCGCTACCAGTTCTACGTGGATGACATTCAGCCCGCGGGCGTGGGTCTTTTGCACCTGGAGTACGAACGTCGGAAAAAGGAGTTGGAAGCCGAGGGACTCTTCGCAGAGGAACTCAAGCGTCCGCTGCCTCCGTTTCCCAAACGAATTGGAATCGTCACCTCCCGGGTGGGGGCCGCCTTGCGAGACGTTCTACACGTCCTGAATCGGCGCTATCCCCTCGTGGAGGTCATCCTGGCACCCACCATGGTACAGGGGAACGAAGCTCCTCCCCAGATCATCCAGGCTATCAGGGCGCTGAATGAGCACGCGGACGTGGACCTGATTATCGTGACGCGGGGTGGTGGATCACTCGAGGATCTGTGGGCTTTCAATGACGTGGGGGTCGCCCGAGCCATCGCTGCCTCAGGAGTGCCGGTGGTCTCTGGGGTGGGCCACGAGATAGATTTCACCATTGCGGACTTCGTGGCCGATGTGCGGGCGCCCACACCCTCTGCAGCGGCGGAGATCAGCGTGCCGGACATGCGGGAGTTGCAGGAGGGTGTGAAGTGGCAGGGGGATCGATTGGTACAAGGGATGCGAAGCATCGTCGCTGACTGGCGAGTGGTCCTCAGAGAAGAGTCCCTAATGCTGCAACGTTACTCTCCTCAGGCAAGGGTGATGCACTACCGGCAGCGTGTGGATGAGCTCTGGCAGACGGCAACTCTG
>JAKLPW010000416.1 GCA_022013675.1 Anaerolineae bacterium
AAGAGGGTGACGTTATCCCCTACAGGCGATCCGTCGGACCCGAGTCGTTGCCCGAAGACGTCGTAGTCGGTTTCGTTACGATAGTCCATCCATACTACCATTTGTCCGGTAGCCGGGCTCCCGAGAGCAGTATTGGGCATCTCCTGTCCACGGCTGGCCCTGGCGATGGCAACGTCTGTGGTCAGGATTGAGCCGGAATCATCTATCTCCTGGCCGAAGATCTCGTCGCCGGATATGTTTCTGCCGTCTTGCCAAGTGGCAACCCAGCCTTCCAGGCTGCTTCCGGCGGCGACAACGAGCGTCTGGTAGTTCATGCCTCCGGCGCTCAGACTAAATGCGCTCCCCAGAAGCCCTCCGCTGGAACTGATGCGCTGTCCACAGGCGAAGCCGTTGCCAGTTCCACTGCGCTCGTCCTCCCAGACGATGAGGTATCCCTCTGCTCCTGCGCTGTAGGCCACTCGAGGAGCCATCTGTCTCCCCTCTATGGCGGAGACCTGAATCTCAGGCCCCTCCCGAGTGCCGAGGCCGGATACCCTTTGGGCATAGATCCCGCTTCCCCCAGCGCCCCCGCGATGATCCTGCCAAACCACGACGTACTCCTCGACCGTGTCATTGTAGGCCACGTCAGGAAGGAGTTGGTCCGAGGTGGCGTCCGAAACAGCAAAGTCACTGCCAATAGGATCACCGCTGACGGAGAGTCGGACACCGTACAAATCCCATCCGCATCCGGTGATCCCGTAGTTTCGCGGATCTTCCCAGACCACCAGATACTCACCTCGGCTGCTGTGGTATGCCACAACGGGAAAAGCCTCCTCTCTCGTGGTGGCAACGATATTGAAGGAGTTCCCAATGCCCTTGCCCTGACTATCCAACCGTCTGCCGCAGACATCCCTGTTCAGAGCGGAGAGAAAGCTATTCCATACGACGAGATACTCCCCACTTGCCGTGTTGGTCGCTACTCGAGGGTAGCCCTGATCCTCAGGCTCACTTGCAACCACGAGAGCTTCCCCTACTGGCGTGCCGGTACCTGAGACGCGTTGCCCGTATATGTCCCATTGTGCGCTAGAGCGACGGTCGTGCCAAACGACGAGGTACTCAGTGGTAGCAGTATTGTAGGCAACGTCGGGAGACGCCTGTGTGTCAGCAGCCGAAGAGATGACGATTATCTCGCCCGTCGGAATTCCGTCGGCAGAGAGCCGCTGGGCATAGATGTCCCACTTGCTGGTGACTTTGAAGCCCTGCCATACCACAAGATACTCATCAGCTGTGGCATTGTAAGCTATTGCTGGCCTTTCCTGCCTTTCGGCAAGGTCTCCAGTGTCGACATAGTCGGAAATGGGGAAATTGTCCTCGGTGGGTCCTACCGACTGCATAATGCTGGTGGAAGGCAGGGGCTGTGCCAGAAGTTGAAGGCCCCCTTGCTGGCGGTTAGGCGCGGTAGGCCACGGTTCCCTGATGGCCTGTCGGCTCGCTCTACTATGAAGGGGTGAACCATCTCTGGCCAGCAGCGGTGTTCTTCGACCGAATGTGAGGGGTTCCCTGTCGGCCACCGAACCGGTTGTACATGGGGTGAGAGCGCAGCAGAACGCGACTACGCAGGCCAGGAATAGACTCCGTTTCATCTTCTACCTCCCAGGGATTTAATGCCGGATAGGCATCTCTCTTTTGAGAGGCGCTTCTCGGTGGGGTTAACTGAATCGCATAGACGAAAGGCAAAGCAACAATGTGCTTGGGTGAATTATACTATCACAGTTGATAAGGTGTCAAGGGGGTTTTGGGTCGGCAATTGCCCACTTTCAGGGGCAATCTTAATGCAGATTTTACGGCCCCTTAATGCATGGCTTACCCAAAAGGATGCCCATAAGCAGTATCATGTAGGCAGGATTATGAACGGAGCAAGTCATTGTGGGCTTTCTTGCTGTTCAGGGTCAGGGTGGAGCGATAAGATGAATCATAAGAGGATGGTTTTAACAATTGTACTTGGGCTAGCTATTGTCATGAGCTTCATCCCCTTCTGCGCTGAGGCGGATAGCTCGGAGTTCCCCTTCTACCTGGGCGTGATTCCGTCCGCTCCTGGTGACTACCCTGTAGCGGATGCGCCCCGCAGGATCAAGGTGCAATCTCTGCCCAGCGTCATCGATCTCAGTGCTGACTTGCCGCCAGTGGGAAGCCAGGGGTCTCAGAATAGTTGCGTAGGATGGGCCGTGGCCTACTACTACAAGTCCTTCCAGGAGAAACAGGAGCGCGGGTGGAGTCTCGCGACCCAGGATCACCAGTTTAGCCCTGCCTTCATCTACAACCAACGCGCGACTGCAAATTGTAGTGCAGACAGAGGAATGAGCATCCCCGATGCCATGTCGATTTTGGTTGAGGAGGGAGCGCTACCGCTTTCTGAGTTCCCCTACAATCCACAAGATAGCTGCACCCCACCTACTGAGCAGCAGTTGTTGGCGGCCCTGGAGTATCGCGCTTCCTCCTACGCTGCTATTTTCGTTGGTCAGGGGTGGGCCGACCTGGCCGCTCTGAAGCAGCACTTGGCAGGGGGCGATCCATTTATCATCGCGGTACCGGTGTACTCCAGTTTCCTCTGCACCTGCGACGATCCGCTGATTCGCGAGCCCGGTGGCGATGAGACCTGGTACGGGGCTCATGCACTGCTGGTGGTTGGCTATGATGATGCCGTTGGTGGGTTCAAGTTCGTGAACTCTTGGGGAGGTAGTTACGGATGCGAAGGGTTCGGCTACCTCTCTTACGGATTCGTCCAGAGTTATGCTTACGAAGCGTGGAAGATGTACGATGAGGTTGCTCCGAGTAATGAACCGCCCTCGATTTGCTTCGTGGCTCCCAGCAGCGGAGCGAGTGATCCCGGCCAATGGGTACCTTTCACTGCAACCTATTCTGATCAGAATGGTTGGGAGGACGTCGAGGAAGCTTTCTTCATGGTTGGCGATGGGCAACCTGCTCATAGCGCCTATCTCAAGTATAGCAGGAGTGGCAACCTGGTGTGGCTCCGGAGCGACGACGACACTTCATGGTTGGGCGGCCACGCTCTCGGATCCGCCCTGACTATCGAGAATGGCCGGGCTGCTGTGGATTTAGCCTCGTGCAGCGTTGACGGGGTGGGTGACACCCTGACACTCCATTGCAACATTCGCTTCGGCGAGGGATTCCTGGGATCGCATACCTTGCTCGCTATGGCGGAGGATTCAGCGGGCCTAAGCTCTGGGTGGGGCGAAGCCGGTTCGTGGTTCGTGGGCCAAGCAGCAGAGGTCCCGTTGGCCCAGGGGTGGAACCTGATCTCACTGCCGGTTGTGCCAGCCAGCACGAGTATCTCCGATGTGCTTGCTTCTATCGAAGGCTACTACGATGCTGTCCAGGTCTATGCTGGTTACAATGGTCAAGAGCAATGGAGTTCGTACTGCGTTGGGGTCCCGACATATGCCAACACCTTGCAGCAGGTTGACGAGACCATGGGTTTGTGGGTTAGCGTGACCGAGCCGGTAACGTTGAGGGTAGTGGGAAGCAGGCCCAATGGTGTCGAGATTCCTCTATATGCGGGATGGAACATGGTGGGATATCCCACTGAGATCTGCAAAAGCATCCCAGATGCATTGTTAGGCATCGGTGAGAAGCTCACCATGGTGCGATGGTACAATCCCTTTGATGCGAAAGATCCATGGAAGCATTATGATCCCTCCGCTCCATCCTGGGCCAATGATCTGGTGGAGATGCAGTCTGGCAGGGGGTACTGGATACAGGTGAGCGAGGACTGCGTGTGGGTTGTGGACACCGAATAACTCGAGGAAGTCCGAGTTGTACGTTGACTTAGGCGACTAAGATGGGGCATATTGTCAGGGAGTGGATGCGGCAACCGGACTCGTTGCGGTGCGCAATGGGGCGTGCCCAAGGATAGCGACGTTGCGGTTGCGCTACTGCCCCTATTATCATGGGTTCTATGTTCGCCCTATCATCACTTTATGAGGACGACTCTCTGGGGGTCGTCCTCATTTCTGTTCATCACCGGCAGAGTCGCCAATCACTGGCCCAGATAGCTTTCGGTCTCACGATAGCCCATCAGTCGTCTGATTGCAGTACAACTTCGAAACGTCTATCTATTTGTAACTTGGTGGTGTATTCGACTGCTTCGGAGCTCAGCTTCTCGGGCTCAGGGTCGGCATTCAACGCTTTCGCGTCAGGAGGTAACTCAATCTTTTGGTCTTTCAGACCCTGTCTGGTGTAATCAAGGCCTTCCTTGTCGATACGAGTAACTTGCTCGTGCAAGCTACTCTGGACCTATGTATGCTACCACTGCTTCCGACAGGGAATGAGAAGTGTAGTCAATACTTAGGAGGAAATACCAGTGACCGACGTACAAGACCCTGCAATACAAGGAAACGAGAAGCAGGAGAACGACTCTTCAAGTGAAGTCTCGCTGAAACAGAGGTTCTTCCGACCTCAGACTTTCGTATCCTTCATCATCGCCTTCGTCATCCTCTACTTCTTGGGGACTAAGATAGACATAAACGTCGAGGAAACCATGAAGATACTGAGAGGAACCGAGGCGGGCGCTTCTTTTTCGCTGCGCGTGCTCTGGATTTACCGGTGGACCCCATGACGTCACTTTTCATTGCACTTGCTAGTGCGTTGCTGACAGTATTGCCTTTTACGCCCTCGGGCTTGGGAGTAGTGGAGTCTGGCATCGTGC
This sequence comes from Anaerolineae bacterium, assembly GCA_022013675.1. Classification (GTDB taxonomy): domain Bacteria; phylum Chloroflexota; class Anaerolineae; order JAKLPW01; family JAKLPW01; genus JAKLPW01. Next base: position 4,706 of record JAKLPW010000416.1, read on the forward strand.
TAGTATTGCTGTTGGCCAGCGAGATGGGTCTTCTGCCGGAAGTGAGTAGAGGCCAAGCCTTGTCCGTTGCTCTCCTGGACCGTTTGGTAGCCTACTGGAGTCTGCTGTTCTTTGGCATCGTGATCTACGTATTCAGCAAGAAGACGAAGTAGGGCATGCTGGTGGGCAACTAGTGGGTCACTTGCCATACCTATGGCCATTTCTCAGACGTAAACAATGGCTATGTTTGTGGCAAATGACCCACTAGTGGGCAAGTGGCTTTTCATCCGGCGCAAGGATTATGAGGGTTCTCGGGGGCGGCGAATAAGTCTCCCTCTTTTCTAACTAGTTCGTCTTGGTTTCATCGCCGTCGGAATCAGCGGTGAGCGTGAGTCTTGCGGCAACCATTCCCAGGCCAATGTACATCCAGAAAATAGCTGCGGTATGAGGGAAGTCAAGGTTGAATAGATAGTGGTCCAGGGTACCGCCAAGCAACGCTCCCAGAACAGCGGTCTGGAAGCCTAGCAGGATCGCTTCTATCCCGGAGTTTCGTATTGTGCGACGGAAGGCTTGCCACGTATGGACGAAGAAGAGACCCGCTGCTGTGATGAAAGAAAGCAAGCCTATAAGCCCCATTTTCTCTGCTATCATCAAATAGACACTGGAGACGCCTAGATAGGTGTCAATGTCAGGAGTCCCCGCAAACCCTACTCCGAACCAAGGATAGCGAGATATCAGGATCAGCGCATCCTTGTATTCCCCGAAACGCATTTGAGTGGCCAGGTCTTCCCCTCTTATGCCTTCTAAGAAGTGTTGGATGTAGGTCTGAGTCTGTGGCAGGATCAGCGCCAATACTGCCGCTGCCAGCAGGGCCCAGAGGAGTCGGCGATAGCGGACTACGCCTAACACAAAGAGGGCAATGCTCAATCCTAGTAATGAGCTTCTGGAGAAGGTCAGTATCAGGCAGAGCCCCATGGTGGCGACGGTAGCTGATATCCAGCGACGAGGTAGGAGGGGATCTCGCACAAAGAGCTGTGGGATGGCTAGGCCTGTCAAGAGAATCAGCATCCCTCCCAGGATATTGGGATCCACGACGGTTGATATTGCTCTCAAGGATAGGTCAGGATTGTCCTCTACGTAACGCAGTACCCCAGGACCGGAGGGGTAGCGTACCACTCTCAGGGTTGAGAGGATGCGGATGCTCAGATCTCGGGGTAGGAAATAGAGCACGATCCCAATAGCTGCAGTGCAAAAGCCGGCCAGAAGGATCACGACCACTAGTTGCTCAAGCTGACGACGCGTGCGGACGCAGTTCACGGTCAAGAAGAAGAGGGAGATGCAGAGGATGATCTCGGCGAAATGGCGCAATATGTTGGCGGTTAGACTCGCATGCGCCAGCCCCGCGATGAACGTCGCAATTGCCAATAAGATGAATACCAGTACCGGGAGTCCAATGGGAGTGGCCATGAAATCTCCCTGGCGATGGGTCATGATCTGCATGGCCCAAACGAAGAAGACGGCTCCCATGGCAATGTCCAACAGTGTGGGGGAGAACCCGATGTCAATGGGCAGTGTTGCGAAGGGGAGCAGGCAGATCACGCCAGTAAGAACGTAGAGGCCGACCTGTGTGCTCCGTAGGACCATGATGCCGATGGCGATAGCGGTGACGAGCACAATGGTGAGCAACGGGCCAAGGTAGCCCAGTAGAGCCCCGCCGACCATGCCTGCGATCAGGCAGATCAGGAGGGTAACTGCCAGGCGAACATAGCGGTTGGGCGAATTCGATGCTGATTGCAGAAGCTCTAGCATAGTTCAGTCCGCAGTCTGAATGATGACCAATGTTGTCTTGCCTTCTTCAACCTCGGCGTCAACGGCATAGTAGTGCTCTCCTACTTGAGTGCGGAGCACGTAGTTGCCCGATGGGACGTCGCCGAGGACGAAGTTCTCTCGCCAGTCGTCGTCAGGATTGACTTCCTCTCTTGGGTAGGTGGAGGTCTCTTGCCAGCGTTCGTCGGGGGCACTAGCGAGATGTACAGTGATCAGGGTCTCTGGTATGAACGTGCCTGTTACGTCAACGAGGCGTCCAGCGATGGTCCCCCGTCCTTCCAGGGGCTCGATCCACAGCTCTGGATTGCGAGTATTGGCGTATAGGTTCTCCCCGACGCGGATCTCGAAGTGTAGGTGCGGTCCCATGGCCACACCCGTCATGCCGACTTCACCCAGCACGTCACCGGCTTGTACCTTCTGCCCAATCTCCACATCCATCTTAGATAGATGTCCGTAGAGAGTGAACAACGGCTTTCCCTCGTATTCTCTGTCCAGACGAATAACGATCAGGTTGCCGTAGAAATTGGTGCGTGCCCCATGTACCTCATTGAGGTCGTCACCAACCACTACCACGGTTCCGTCGGCAGCGGCGAGAACTTGAGTTCCCATGGGGTTCACCATATCAACGCCATGATGAAGGAAGTATGTGCCATCACCCCGTGATCCGTAGGGATAGAACCGGGCTACGCTTCGGTCAACGGCATCGGGTCCTAATGGCCTGCGCAACCAGTAGTGGTCTGGCGGAGGTGTCGGTGTTGGAGTCGCTGTGATGGTGGGGGTCGCCGTTGATGTGCGTGTGGCTGTGGCTGAAGCCCGAACGGTAGAGGTTGCAGTCAGGGTTGGCAAGGGGGTAGGTGTGGTGGTTGGTGTGTTGGATGGCGTAGGTGTGGTGGTTGGTGTGTTGGATGGCGTAGGCGTGAGTGTAGGGGATGGCGGAGGAGTGGGAGGTGAGAACGACGCCCCCAGAGCTCCTGGGTTATTTTTCAGGACCAGCAGCATGCCCAATGCAGTCAGCATCAGTACGATTACCACGATGGGTGCGATGAGAGACGGTTGTTCAGGCTTGGGTGCAAGATTGAGATCACTCATGATGTGCCGATTATAGCATACATTAACCTCAATCGCAACTTGCGAAGGTAGGGGCATCTGTGTTAGAATAGGAGAACATCCAGATGCGGAGGCGGGCTTTTCGATCTGAGTCGGAAGTTTCCAAACCTTGGTCAGTCTCAGGGGGAGTGAATCGATGCTATTTGATATCCTTACCCTGTTCCCGGGGCTTTTCTCTGGCGTGTTCGATGAGAGTATTGTGCGGAGAGCCATCGAGGCAGGAATTATTTCTATCAGAATCCATAACATTCGGGATTACGCCGAGGGTAGACATTCCATAACCGATGACGCTCCGTATGGTGGCGGTGGAGGTATGGTCATGAAGCCCGAGCCAATATTTGGGGCGGTTGAGCATGTTCTTGGCTCGCAGGGCCAACAGACCGTGGCGGAGGCCGGCGCTCGCGTTATACTTCTAAGCCCTCAGGGAATGCCCCTCACCCAGCAGATGGCGTGCGAGTTATCTCGACAGGAGCACCTCGTGTTGGTCTGCGGTCGCTACGAGGGAGTTGATGAGCGGATACGCGAGCATCTGATAACAGATGAGATTTCCATAGGGGACTATGTCCTGTCTGGTGGTGAGATTCCTGCCATGGTGGTCATCGAGGCGGTCACTCGTCTGATTCCGGGAGTGCTAGGAGATCCGGGAGCAACTTTCGAGGATTCTCACATGGAGGGTCTCTTGGAATACCCCCACTACACCCGGCCAGTCGAGTACCGGGGCTGGGAAGTGCCCGAGGTACTCCTGTCCGGCGATCACGCACTGGTGGTCCAGTGGCGGCGTGAACAGGCTCTTCGGCGTACCCTGGAACGTCGGCCGGAACTACTGAGGAAGGCAAGGCTTAGCGAGAGGGATATGGAGTTCTTGCGCAGTCTGGGAGCCGACGTCTAGTGATGGCGCGACCCTCCCGCAGATTCTTGCTCGTGAGTCCCTTGTGATTGTAATAGAACTCCATTGGAGCAATCTTGCCTTCACCTCGCCACACACCTGCGGGAGAGTGATCACTGGATTTCACTATGGCTCAGGCTGCACCTGTACGAAGTCCTGATTTTCAATCCTGAAGATGTAGATGTTCTGCTCCGCTAAATCGCCGTTGTCCTGGTAGGCGACGTCGCCTACTGTTGTAGCGGTTATCAGGGATCTAATGGCATCGGCTATCCTGGATGTATCGAATGTCCCGGCGGTCTTAACCCCCTCAGACAGAACCTGCATTGCGGCGTAGCCCGCGACGCTGTAGGTCCCGGGATTGCGTGTTTCGAGGACCTGGTACTCCTTCCACCACTTATCATCGGTGAAGGCGTGGGGGTCTGGGGTAATACCGCTCACATACGCTCCCTCTGCCACCAGACCACTGCCGTCAATGAACTCGTAGAGAAAGCACCCATCGCTGGCCATGAACGTGGCCTCAATGCCTGCCTCGCGTATCTCCGGTAGTAGGACATACCCCTCGGTCTCATATCCGGCCAGGAAGATGGCGTCTGGTTGGGCAGCAGCGATCTTAGGTATCACCGACGCATGTGTGTCAGCGGCCTCTGCGATCTCCAAGACGGCAACCGGTTCCGTGCCTAGATCTTCGAGAGCAGCTATCATTTGATCCCGCAGACCACGTCCGTACCCGTTGTCTGCGTTCACAAGCACGATGCGTTTGCTGCCTAGTTCTTCGACCAGGAAGCGCGCGTCTACAGGTCCCTGGACAGCGTCACTGGCATTTACACGAAAGAAATTGCGGTATCCCTTCTGTGTCAGACTAACATCGCTGGCGGTAGTTGTGATGACGATGACCGGCAGATCGGCATAGGTCTCCATCGCCACCAAGGTTTGGCCGCTGTTGTAGTGTCCTATGATGCCGATGATCCTCCTGTCGCTGCGGACCATCTCTTGAGCGATCTGTTGCGCCACTTCTGCAGCGACGTCATCATCGGCCTCATCGTCGATGGCGATGACCTTGACCGTATAGCCGAGCAGGCCGCCGGATTCATTGATTCGCTCCGCCATCAGATTAACGCCACCGACGACCGTTTGTCCGCCATCAGCCTGCCAGCCAGAGAGAGGAGCACAGACGTAGACGATGACTTCGCCCTTGGGTTTTGTGGGGCGGCATCCTGAGATGGTCAGAAATACAATCAGCAGTACCATCAGGACGGTGGATGCTCTCTTTCGCATTGCGTCGGCCTCCTTCGATCCAATAAGGCTTCCCCGTGGGGTTAAGCTTGTATGTACAGCTCGTCCATGGTAGTGAGGATGTCCTGTAGTTGGTTGACCTGATCGCGAATCTTGTGGGTGATTTGTCGAGACCGGGAGCCGTCAATGTCTTTTGCTCCCATAAGCAGAAGTTGGGAATGAACGGTTCCCAGGGCAGCCAGGGTCGTCTCGAGCTGGAACTCCGCTTTTTCCATGACATTCTCGAGCTCCCTGAGATTGTCTTGCTGGGCTTCTTTCCCCTTGATAGCCTCGTCGATTTGGTTTTTAACGGCGGGATTGTCCTCGAGTTTCAATCTGGCTCTATAGGTACTTAGCGTCTTGGGTATGCTCTGCATATCTCGCTTGATCAGGGCATCGTTCTCATAGCCGTCGAGGCGCTTTGCCAAGCGATAGATGCTACCGATCCAGTCAGCGATACCCCGGACAGTATCGTGAAGATGATCGTGTAGCACTCCCTGTTCCCGCTGTTCGATGGCGACCTCAATGCGTTCTCGGTACTCAAGGGCCTTCTCAAGACGCTGTCGGTATTTGGAGGTGCGTATCTCTCGGGGATCAAATTCCTGACGGAGCATTTCGGCCACAACCTTCTGGCCGGTTCGCAAATCCGTAAGGCTTGTGTAGATGATGAGGATCTCGCCTATGAGTCCCAGGATGAGCCAGTACCACCACTTCCACCAGTGGAATGGCTCGGGGCTGAAGAAAACAAGTACGATGATCAGAGCGACGGTCAAGGCGCTCTCAGGTCTGAATATGGCGTGGCCTATCATGGCTTGCTGTGTTCTGGTTTCAAGGTCACGATCTCGTCTGCGTTTGGTCATCCGTGCCTCCGGTTTGGTTGTCTTTCTGTCACGCCCATGGCGTCCGGCTTGCTTCGCGAAAGGGCGAACTCTACAGGGCGAACACGTGGGTTCGCCCCTACTTGAGGGGTCTTCTTTCATCATCTCCTAGAAGTAGGTTGAGAGTAACTTGTAGAGGTTCTTGATGCTCTCCGTATCTCCTTTTCGGGTTTGTCCTCCAGTGGCCGCTGCGATAGTCTCAAGCGTGTCCAGATCAGCGTCCTTACCGTAGGCTACACAAAAAATGACGACGGGGACGCCGCTTTCGTTTCCCCGGCGCAGCTTGTCACGCAGTTGACGAAGAGTGGTGTGGGAGTTGTTCTCTTTGCCGTCGGTCATCACGACGATAGCATTGATGCGTTCCCGGTCATTGAGTCCCTGTAGGCGGGTATAGGCGATGTCAATGGCATCCAGAAGGCTCGTGTTGCCTCCTGCAACGAGAGCCGAGATGCTGTCTTCAAGCCTGGGGCGACTTGAGCTGAGCTCTGTGAGAGGGATCAATTCCTGCACCCCACTGGAGAACTCGATCAGGCCCACACGTTCCATATCTCCACGGATCAGCGATACGAAGGTAGCAAGTGCCTCCTGGGCATCAGCGAGTTTCTGGCCTTCCATGCTGCCGGACACGTCCACGACCAGGTACACGTTGGTGTGACGCTTTGTGTACCACCAGACATCCCGCACTACCTCAATCACCGCTGCGCTTGGAACCTGCAACGCGGTCTGAGGTTCGGAGGGGTCGACGCCGTTGGCCAGCGTAATGGGAGACGCCGGATCATTGAGTGGTATGGTCAAATCAGTGGGGCGGTAGCCGTTTTGGAGCACCATCATCTGGGAGTCCTTGGACTGCAAGAACTCCTTGAAGGCTGCAAATGCCAGTCGCTGATCTGACGTCGTTTCTGGTAGCTCGAGGAATGCGATGGGATGGTCTTCCCACAGGGTCCCTTCTTGTGGGTAAATGGCCACCAGTTTCTGCGCGCTGAGGCCATTGAAGTAGATGACTAGTTGTTCCTGAACAACGAAGGCATCCAGGTAGGAAGGTCCCTTGTCGAGTACCTGTTCTATAATGGCTCCTTCGCCCTCTCCGTAATAGCGGATGGTCTTCTCGATGGCTCCCACGTAGTTGAGGGTTGACTCTGCGGTGACATCCTCTATGGTCAGTCCTCGGGTTTTTCCTGCTCCGGCATAGAACTCGGCGAGGGTAGCCAGCAGCCCACTGGCGGAATCGGTAGATGGATGACTCCACTTGAAGTCGGGATCGCTCTGGGCTTTGGACAACAGGTCGGACCATCCCATGGGCTGCTCGGGGTATCCCATGTCGCGGGCGATGTTCTCCCACATGGCAATGACCACGGGACTGATGGCGTATCGTGCGGTCTCGCCTACGAGGGCGACACTTGTGCCCGTGCGTTCCTGCCAGGCACGGTCCAGGTAGGCCAGCCAGATGGTTGAGTCAGGGCTAATGGCGTGGCATTTACCTTCCAGTGCCCACTCGATCAGAGAATCCGGATTCAGGTAAGTGGTCTGGATCTCAATGTGCTTGCCATCAGGCGTCTTGGCGTCAGAATCGTTGAAGCGTTGGACCAGCTCGCTGAACAGTGCTTGTTTTTCCGGTGAGCAGGCTACTTCCAGAGTGATAGTGCGCTCGGCCAGGTAGTCGGGCAGCCAACGCGTCACGACAATAACCCCAACACAGAGCACCAGCATGGTTCCCAGGAGGGCGATGGCGATCACAGCAAGCTTGCGTGGCTGAGAGGAAGCAGAGTCTCGTCTCTTGGACATGATCCCTCCCTATCGTTCCTCTACGTTGAGTTGGAACCATCGAAGTAGTGCCAGCAGTACGTCTCGGTCAGGTGAGCGCATGGCCGTTGTGCGTGGCACGACTATCATGGCTCCTTGGTCTTGCCAGCGCACGAAGAGGCTGTCCGTGCCTGTCACGGGTACTTCCGGGTTGGCGGGTCGAAGCCCGAGAGTAACTGCGAGTTGCTGAATCTCGGGGCTGAGCAAGTACCTCTCGAACTCCAGGGCCGCGTTCTTCTCCAGATAGCTAGTCTCATCGCCCATCCAGATGGTGTATGGGAAATCGAACCAGGTCAAATACTCGGGGTAAACGATGCGGAGAGGATCCTCCCAGCGGGTTTGGATACCGGCCATGTGAGTCAGCAGGTCACTCTCGAGAAGCTGCCCACCATCCCCGGTGGAGTATCCAAAGAGGGCCAGGTTCTCTACCGTGTAGGCTCCCAGGCTACTGAAGTCGGTGACTGCTCCCATAAGCTCTCCTAGCCATTCTTGAAACTCGGGATCGGTCACGTCGGCCACGGTAATGCGGGTCTTGCCGTGGTACTCGCCTGCCGCCGCGACCATGGCCAGAAAACCGCCGACATTTTTATTGGGATTGGGAACCAGAAGCTTGAAGTAGCCCCAGTCTGATTCACCTCCGAGTTCGGGCCACCCACCCTTGGCAGTGGCAGCATCATGGATAACTTGCCAGTTGATCTCGCCGAACTTCTGCTCCAGAACTTCTGCCCGGCTGGAGTAGATGCCCCAAGAGAAGAGGGAAATCGCGATGGGACGCGTGCGGTACTCTCCTCCGGTCAAGAACACATCCCGGCCGCGCTTTTCCTTATAGGTGGCATTTACCAACTCCACCAGGTACCGGCTGTCCGGTATCCAGACCGTGGGGATGGGGGACATTTCCTCACGCTCCCATCGTCCCATGGCCGTGAGTCCGTCCATGGGCGTTACGGTGATCTTGATAGGATGCCCCTCGATCTTTTGGTCTTCTTCGTTGAATCGCCTGGCTGCCTCCTGGATGAAGGGCTCCACTGGCAGGGCGCAGACAATACGCACCTCTAACTGCTTGGGCGGCTCGACCAATGGAGAAGAGATGCCCAGACGCTGTACTGCAAAGGAGCCCACGACGATCAGAAGGGCGATCGCTACGATCGCGAAGAAGACGAGGCGGGTTTTATTCATGCAGTTTGTATCTCCTTATTCTCGCTTACGCCCGGTGAGAGCATGCAAAGCGACTGGGCTCGGTGGCCGGAAACAGCGCTGCACAACGAGAGTATCGTCGCTGTCTGGTCAGTCAGCGAAAAGGATCTCCAGAAACGTGCCCAGGGAATCCTTGCCTTGCAGGGTTCTCAGGTTGTAGGTCTCAGTGTAACCACAATTGTGGCAGGACACAAAGACGTAACGGTGGTGTTGGATCTCCAGCAGCCTTGATATCCCTGTGCCAGTCATAGCCAGGGTCTCCGCCCTCCCGCCTTGGGAGCCGCATTTGGCACAGATGAAGGCCTCTGCCAGTTGCTCCTGTAGACTCATGCGAACGCACCCCCCAGAAGGATATTGACCTTCTGGAGTGGAGCGATGATGACTCCGCTCCAGAAGAAGCATTCAGCCTACAGCGGTCAGCCGTCAGTGGTTGCTTCGCACTTCATAACGGGCGACGCAGCCAGCGGTTTTTTGACTGACCGCTGATAGCTGATAGCTGATAGCTGATAGCTGATAGCTGATAGCTGATAGCTGATAGTCTATAGTCCCAGCTTCTCTTTGCGCTGCGCCAGTTGCCCTTGGATCTCATCTTCCTCAAGCACCTTGGACATCTGCTCATCAAGACGCGAGGCGTCCATTTCGCTCTGGGCTGTCGCTTTGTCGAGACGCCGCTGGATCTCCTCTCGGATACTATCCAGGCCAGCCTCTTCCGTGGTAACCCCCGCCACGCCCTCGACGACCTTATGAGTGACTTCCTTGGACTTGGCCAGGTCCAACATAGCCTGTAACTCGATCCGTTCCTGGCGCACTTCGGTCAGCTTGGCCTCGAGTTTCAGCTTGGCATCCAGAAGTTTCTGGTATTCTTGCTCCTGGGACAGGTATTGCTCACGGTAGCTCTCCACCAGGCGATCGTAGGTGTTGAAGCGACTCTGAGCAGCGACCGCCAGGGATTCCTTGCCTTGGGTTAGGAAGAGATCGATGTTCTTGTCTAATTCCTCGGCTTTGGCCTTGAACTCGGAAAACTTGCGCTTCAGGGTCTTGGCCTCGCCCCCGACGGTTGCAGCCGCGTCTTCGAGGGCCTCCAGATTGTCTTCCACCCGGCGGATGTACTCGTCAACTACCGCCATGCTGTTAGCCTTGAGAGCTCTGCCTACCAACCAATTGAGATTGGCCGATATGAGTGTGCCCACTCTCTCCAGTAAAGATGCCATGAGATTCCTCCTTTTTAATGCTAATGGTGTTTGGTCAGAACAGCAGTACATAGTTTTTACAGCCACATATGTCAGGAGCATTCATCTTGTTGTTATGGTTTCTTACCTCCTATGCTGAGAGTTGCGGGGACCTTTCGATGATCCCCACTGGCTCAATAGTACCACGAACGTGGGCCGGGCACCTGAAAGTGTGCTGACGGCAAGCTGACAGACACTTTATTGGCTGACAAGGCGGTAGCCACGGCCTCGCACGGTGAGTAAATAGCTAGGCTGGGAAGGATTCGGTTCGACCTTCTGGCGCAGCCTGCTGACCAGCTTTTCGATGCGGGCGTCGTCTACCTCGTCTATGTACTCCACGCCCCAGACTGCCTCGACGATGGAGTACTTATCGCAGATTTGATCCAGATGCCCGTAAAGCAGGAGCAGGAGGCGGTATTCGAGCTCGGTCAGTGGTGGGACTAGCACACCATCCACCTGGACGCTGCCCGCTTCAACGTCTATCCGGATACCACGGGACTCAGCCCGCTGGTCGAATCGTCGGCGACGCACGAAACTCTGGAAAAGGGAGCAGAAAGGTCTGGTGCCATCGGAAGTTTCTCTCACTAGATACAACTGTTCGAGGGATGTCATGATCTCTGGATCGGGCGTTTCGTTCAGGGCGACGCATGCCAGCATCGTTTTTCTCTCATTGGGAGACAGGTCTAGCCAGAGCTTGGCACACTCGAAATGGATCGCCTGGTCGCTGTCCAATCTCTCTTGCAGGCGCTCCTGGCGGAATCTAGGGCTCAGTGAAATGCTCTTCTCCTCTGACTTCATGCGAGACATGACATAACAAGCAGACTCCAGCAAGGCTGGATGCCCATCCGCGTGACTGAGGATGAGTTCGATTTCTTGTGCATCGAAGGGGATATGTTCGTCCTGGATGAAGTCGTCGATAAGTACCCGAGCGTGTGGCTCCTTTAATGGGGGGAGATAGACGGTCTGGTGCGTGAACAACTCGCAGTACTCGCCGGCATCTCTCCCACCGCGGATCTCGTGTAAGCGACGACAGGTGGCCGTCACGTAGAGCATTCTGTGTCCATATCTATCGCGCAGAGCTCGCAAGTTCAGGAAGACACGTCCTTCGATGGTGGCAAAGGGATGATCGAACTCATCGAAGAAGAGCACTACGCCGGGGGTCCATTCCTGGACAAAGGTTGTCAGGGCTTGATTGAAAGCATGGGAGATCAGGAACTCGCTCTTGGGGTTCACGATGCTTTCGTAGGATTGGGATATTCGCTCGCGGAGTCCTACATCGTCACGGTGGTTTTGCATCTCTGTGAGTAGCGAGCGGATGATAATCTCATAGAAGCCTTGCTCCGTCATCTCTAACATCAGATTGAGGTCAATATAGACGAGCATGTAGGCCCCTTTGCTCTCAGGAAAGTCCTGGGGCCGGACCGCGAACTGATAGGCCGCGCACAGTAACTCCGACTTACCCACGTTGCTCATGCCCACTACGGAGCAGCAATCTCCTTCGCCTAGATAACTCAGGAGGCGCTTGATTTCTCTCTCTCTGCCGGCGATGTGTGATTCAGGGATCGTTTTAATTGTTCTCATTCCACATCCTTGTTCACGCTTCTGACGGGCGAAAGTCCTTGACGACGAGCTGCAAGTCTGTTCGACCATTCCATTCGTGGCGATTCAGAGTATAGACCACGTCAACAGCCTTAGGGAACTCGCCGGTGATACGCTCGGCTTGGTGGAAAGCGATGGCGTCTAGTACTACTACGCTGTTGCTGAGCAGAAGTTTCATGTGATTGCTGTTGTTGCCAACTAATCGGTGTTGGCGGACGATGAGTCCGCGAGTTATGAAAACAGGTCGTTCGTTGTCTGTGCCGAAGGGAGCCAACTGGCTGATGAGGTCGAGAGTGTCAAAGGTGATCTCTTTGGAAGAGAGTTCTGTGTCGATTCTCAGTGTAGGGATCAGATCCTCCGGCGTCAACTCCTCGCGTGCGATGTCGCGGAGGCGGGCTGTCAGGGCCGCCAGGTTGGAGTTGTCAACCTCAAATCCCGCGGCCATCGCGTGACCGCC
>JAKLPW010000417.1 GCA_022013675.1 Anaerolineae bacterium
AAGCCATATCCAACCTGAGACAAAGTGAGGGAGAGATAGGGCAACAAGGTGCAAAGAGAATCGTCTCCTTGGCCCCTTGTCTCTGTGTCTCCTTGTCAGCACTTGTTTCCTCTCCCTGACTTTTGCCACGAATTATCCGAATTGTTTTTGCCACGAATTTCACTAATTTCACGAATTTTCTTCTTTTCTTCGTGCAAACCTGTCCTGAGCCCTTCGGCTCCTTCGACTGCGCTCAGGACAGGTTATCCGAATTGTTTTTGCCACGAATTACACGAATTTCACTAATTCTTTCTTTTTTTCGTGTTAATTCGTGGCTTATCTCACGATACGTTTCTGCTGTAGGGACTCTGCGCCGAAGTTGAGCAGGATCGCCAGGCGCAGGCCGGTGGCGGCGAGATAATTATGTGCCTGGGCTTCATGCATCTTGGTCAGCGCTGATACCGCCTTGAGCTCCAGGATGATCTGCCCATCAATCACGAAGTCAGCAACGTATTGCCCCACCAGTTGATCTTTGTAATAAACCGGCAAGCGTTGCTGCCTCTCAAAGGGAATGCCGCGCAGAGTGAGTTCGTGAGCTAACGCGGCTTCATACACGGCCTCCAGGAAGCCAGTCCCCAGGATGCGGTGCACTTCCATTGCGGCTCCGATGATCTTGTAGGAAAGCTCTTTGAACAGAATCTTGGTCATAGGTTCTTTGCCACGGATTACATGAATTATACGAGTTTTGGTTTTTTCGTGCAATTCGTGAAATTCGTGGCTATCCCTTCTATCTCACGATACGGATTTGCTCGGAAAGGTTTTCGACTCTAATCACGATATCACTCATATTTTTCGCCACGAATTGACACGAATTTCTCGAATTGTTTTTGCCACGAATTTCACGAATTTCACTATTTTTTTCTTTTTTCGTGTAATTCGTGCAATTCGTGGCTGGACTGACGCTCGTTCAGCCCCAGCTCCCTGTTCCCACGCCCCTGCCCCATACGGTGTGGGGCCTTTGTTATGCGCCATTTTACGCGCCATCGGTTACAGTTATGCGCCATCTCAGTTGGCCACATACCGCGTACCCTTACCCGTACCCTTCTGGCGCACCCACCCTGTCTTGAGCAGCGCTTTCAGGTCACGGGTCGCCGTTCGACGCGAAACCTCAAACAACCCCTGGTATTTAGCGTTCGTCATCTCCCGCCCCTCGTTCGCTATCAACCGCAGCGCCTCGATCTGGCGCTCGTTCAGCCCCAACGCTCGCAAATCCGTTAGCCCGGCGTGAGGGATGAGATCGAGGATGCGATCACCTGGCCCGCAGGCTGAATTTCGAAATTGCCTAAACGGAAAGAGTGCTCCACCAAATCGTTCGCTAATCGTTCACCCAATTGCACCATATTATGCACCACAATGCAACACTATGCACCATCACCCGGCCACGTACCGGCTCCCTCTCCTGGTCCCCAATCGCCTGACCCAACCTGTATCCACCAATCTCGCCAGATCCCTCGACGCCGTATTCCGAGACACACCAAATGTCTCCCGATACAACGCGTTCGTCATCTCCCGCCCCTCGTTCGCCATCAACCGCAGCGCCTCGATCTGGCGCTCGTTCAGCCCTAGTTCCCTGAGGTCCACGACCCCGGCCCGGGGGACAAGGTCCAGAATACAGTCGCCCGGCCCGCAAAAGATCACCTTGAAGAAACTCCCTCGCTCCTCAAAGACGGGTTCTCCCAGGCCATGCTCGCGCATCAGCCGCTTCATCTTGGTGATCCCCGTTCCGAACTGCTCCATCTCCCCGATGTCCCGGAACCGGCGGCACAGGGTCTCGTTGCGGGTCACGTGGGAGCCCTCCAACTCGCTGAGAGGGATCAGTGCCTCCCCTGGGCTCATCACCTCCAGCCGGTCGTCGAAGATGTTGACCTGGATGCCACTGCTGTGGTGGTAATCCCTGTGCGCCATGGCATTCACCAGCGCCTCACGGATCGCGTCGTAGGGATACTCGCTCACCTGCACACTCTCGAACTCGACGACCTTCATCGCCGTGCGCGTGTTCCGTCGGATGAAGCGCTCTGCCTCATCGAGCATCTCTGGCAGCGTGCCGGAAACGATCAGTCGGTCAATGAAAGCCAGCGTTGTCGTGCCCTGGAAACGGGCCAGCTTCACCTCGGCGCGAGGCAGGAAGCGCTGCGGGTCTCGCCCAAAGAAGAGCAAGCCGGTGTAGGTAGGCACCAGCTCCCCATCTCGTTCTCGTGCCCCTTCCAGCATCTCGGCCACCATTTGTGGCAGCGGGGCGCCAGGTGGGGTCGCGTCGGTATATGCCTCCTGCCGCCGGCGCAGGAAGTCCTGCACTTTGGCCTCACCCAGATCGGCGTAGGTAGCCCCTTCTACTAGTTGCTGATCGAAAGGCGGTTGACGACGGTCTAACAGCAGCCGCTCGTACTCCGCCCGGCTCATCTGCACATCGGCAGCCCCCACCCGCTTGTAGGCCCGGCCGCGCACCAGGTGCGGCCTATCCTCGCTCCTGGACACTGTCACGAGGATGACGGTCTTGCCCTCCAGTTCCACGTACTCAACCGACGGGTAGAGAGTCGGATCGGAATTGTCAGTAATGGCCTGGACTACTCGCTCCCTGGTCTGGCTGCCGATCTGCACACCCAGGACTGCGCCGTCATCTCGCACGCCAAACAATACGTGACCGCCGTCCACATTAGCCATGGCCGCTGCCGCACGCACGCCCGTCTCCAGTTCGGCCAGCGAGCGCTTAAACTCCAACCGCTGTCCTTCGCCGTGGCTGATAAGGGCACGAATCTCTTCTGGCGTCAAGTCATCACTCCTATATTGAGCTAGCAGCCTGTCGGAGAACCCTGTAGCATAGGGCCTCGTGCCCGTTTTTTGTCTGTTTTTGAGCTATTTTGCCGCTTATAAGCCGCCCACAAGGGGCTAAACTACATCTCTCCGACAGACTGCTAGATGTTCTCCCGCCCGTGGATCGTCTTGTAGCGCGCCTGCGGACCGCCGATACAGCCTGCCCTGAGCCCTTCGGCTTCGCTCAGGATAAACTTGTCGAAGGGGTACTGCTTGCTCAGGTTTTCTACTCTAATAGCGATGTTGCTCATAGTACCCATCCAAACACCATTCACGGCAAGCGCGCAAACCCCATCTGCGCAAAGTGGTGATCAAAGGCAAATGCTTCAACAATCTCGCGTTGTTTCATCACCACGTACGAGACGCAGTCTGTGAACGACCACTGCTTATCCACATTGAATTGTTCAAACACAGTCCACGCCTCAGCCGCGATATCCTCCGAGACCCAGATGATCACAAGGATTCCTTCTTGTGCCAAAACATCGAGTTTGCGTTTGAAATCCACGGTTCGTTGATGGCCAACGTTCATCATCAGCAGTGTATACAACTCGTCGAGAACATAGTTGGTCACGACCAACCGACAACGGTCAGCGATTTCATCATTGAACAGCAGCGACATTTCGTGGTTGGGGTCGCCGGCATCGGCGATGGCATCCCAGGCGCTTGTATCAACAAATATCTGCCTCATTAATCTTTTCCATAGAGATACCGGTCATGTTCTGCGGCAGCATTTGGCAATTGTCCCGGTTGAGCATCGCGTCCCAGGGATCGGAAAATGTCCCATCCTTTCTCTAGCCCTGATGTTTCATTTCGCTCAGCTTCAGTTGGCATAGCCAGGATGCAGATTTTTCCTGGTTGTACCACTACCCGTAAACGGGTGCCCAACCTGGCACTACGAATCACTTGTTCGTCAATCCAAATCCCTCGTTGAACCTCCAGCACCTTTTGATCTGGCATAGTCTTGCTCCTTCTTTGCCTATTGTAGCACCTCGCTGGTCGTAGTCAAGCAACGCTGTTCCCTCACACGGTCAGTTTGGGGTCGCTTCGCGGCCGGCGCCCACTTTTCGACAACGGACACGCCAGGCGGCGGAAGGGTGCCTGCACCGCCTGGGTCAGCGATTCCCGGATCGTCTTGTAGCGCGCTTGAGGGCCGCCGATGCGGTATTGTTTGGAAAGGTTTTCGACTCTAATCGCAACGTCATCCATCAACAATCCCTCATCGCCTACACACAGATGGCCTGTACAGCATTCGAGATACTGAACTGCCCCTCACTTCTGTACCTGCGCTAGGCTCCAGCCGTCGCTTATACTCTCTCGGGTACACGCTCGGCCTGAAGC
>JAKLPW010000418.1 GCA_022013675.1 Anaerolineae bacterium
AGGTCAAGTATGAACGTTAGATGTAGTGGCAGCCGACTCGCCGAGAAAACTTCGCTGTGCGCCGTCCAAGTGGAGCTGCAGCAAGGATACGATCTGTCGCCTGTAGAAGCGCGGATTCTTGCCAATCGTGTTCAGGAACTGGTTGACGAACAGACGGGGTTGGCTCGCCAACAGGGACAGATTACCTACCAGGCCATCGCGGTGGGTGAGCCACCCGGGAAGCCCTTGCGCCAGTGCCGGAAAATGCCGGTGCATTTGACACTCACTGCTGATGGAGATGCTCAGGTATGGGCGACTGAAGGGCCACAAACCCTGCGCCAGTTGCGCGTGCATCGCCTGACCTATGAGGCCCTGGTCCAAGGTGGTGCATTGAGTCAGGAGGATCTGGCGTGTATCTTGGGACTGAGTCGCAAGACAATCCAACGGGTGTTTGCTCTGTTTCGTCACCAAGGTCAGCCACTCCCTTCTCGCGGAGAGATTCAGGATATGGGACGGGGCGTGTCTCACAAGATCCCCGTGATTCGCAGATACGTCCAGGACATGAGTTTCTCTCGCATCTCGCTCTCCCTGGGTGGACATGGCATCTCCAGTATGACCCGCTACCTGCGGCACTTCTCGCTGGTCATGATTCTGGAGGACCGTGGACTCACACCAGCGCAGATGCAAAGTGTGATCAGTATCTCCGAGAACCTGATCGAGCAGTACCGCGTGCTATATGCCGACTTGAATGTTCCGGAGTATGCCAGCACGCTAAACCGACTCAAGCGGACAGTATTCCGTTCGACTACGGGATCAGAAACAGACTCGGAACTCACAGGCGTCTTACCAGCAACTGGCGAAAAAGGGGGGCTCCCGTGATCCGAGGCCGCACGCGTCGCCAGAGAGAGTTCTCTCCGCTGCAAGACAAGACACTGGCCAATGTGCTGCGTCATCTGTTCGTCACCGAGTTTGGCTATGAAAAGAAGGTGCTCTTTGCCGAGGTGATGATCGAACGCATCCTGGCAACCATCGACACCTTCGTGAAGCCAGTTTCGCTGCTCAAGCCCGGGCAATTGCTCTGGATGGCAGTGGCCAATGACGGGCGCAAGCATACTTACAAACCGATGAAAGACACCCCTCAGGTGCCGGTGATTCTTGACCTCGTGGCCGATGACGACCTGAAAGCTCTGGTCAACGGCGAGAAGTTCCTGGTTGTCCGTCGCCACCGTCACGCTCGACTCCTGCAGCAGGCTCTGGCCCAAGGTGGTGTACTGGCGCAGACCGACCTGGCGGCCATTACCCTGACCTGTCAGTGCCAGGTAGGCCAAGATATCGCCCACGCCCAGCGGGCTCGAGATCGTCTCTTGCCCTACCGAGGCACCGTGCAAGACATCGGCCCTACGCTCAGCCACAAAGTTGAGGTGGCTCGTCTGCTGGAAGCTGGTTACTTGGAACCCGAAATCTGTCGGAAGTTGTCTCCCATACATAGCTTGCGCTCGGTAGAGAACTATGCCCAAATCTACAAAAACGTGATCAAACTACTGAAGCGCGGATTTGCGCCCAGAGAGATCTCTGCCATACTGTCCATAAGCAAACGCCTGATGAACGCCTACATCGAGATTGTCAAGGAGCTTCATCCAGAGATCATAGCTGGAAACCCGCACTTTCAGAAACAGCAGGAGTATGTGGTTCACACCCCTGCTTAGGGGTCATTTGTCCCAATATAAGATCCCCGTCTGGAGCACCAGTTTTGCCCCATAATGCCTATCCTGAGCTCGCCGAAGGGCCGGGATCTGACGATCCCTGGCGAGCGTTAACCGAGCGAGATTCAGAACCGCACGGAATCCCGTACGCCTCCTGCACACGATAGACTACCGAAGTCCTCCTGAGACATATCAAGGAATGACCAAAAGGGCCTATCTTGATTATACATCCTGAGTGCCTTGGCATGGGTAAAGTATGCATAAAAGCGGCATAAATACCTCGTCACCCACAGCATCCTGAGCCTGTGGAACGATGCAGCCCGCCTCAAACCGGAAACCTGACAATTACAACTGTCACCGCATCGTCTTTTCGGCTTATGTCCAGTGTGCCACCATGCCCCTCTATCAGGCTCTTGCTGATAAGCAAAGGAAGAGCCACCCGATAGGCAGATGGGGTTCCATGGAAATCAAACAGGTCATCCAGAGATTGCGAGGCCAGCTTGAGTCCTGCGCTGGCGATGCGAACCTCAATGTGACCATCCTGCACACGAGTAGCTATCCCCAGGCTTTCTCCCGGGGACAGATCACTAATGACCCACGCCATGATGTTCGTGAAGGCATGTTCCAACTGAATCCGATCTCCCTGCAGAGCAGGAATGTCCGAAGAAAGGTCCAAGTGCTGCAACACGCCGTCAGAAATATGCACCTGCGCCAGAGCTCGCTTGAGGACATCGTTGAGTGGGAGATCCTGACAAATGGAAGCCTTCGGCCAGGCATAGTTCATCAAGTCCATGATGATGCCGTTGGCGGTGTTTATCTCTTTCTCCACAATGTTCAGATGCCTCTGTACTTTACTATCATCGTTGTCGACTTTCATACGAAGATAGTAGACTGAGTTCTTGACCACGCAGAACTTGTTGCGCAGATCGTGCCCCAGGTTCCGGATCAGCTCTCCCATCTCTGGTGAGACCCGAGCTTCCGACGATCCGCATTCTTCCGCCACTCTTTCTTTTCACCTCTCTATACAGCGATCATCCAAGATCTTCTACTCAATTGAGGGACGGGTCGCCGCCGTTTCCACTACTGAGAGCCTCGTCAATCAGACTTAGAACTTCCTCCATATCCAGAGGCTTGAAAAGCACCTTGTAGACTCCCTCGCGCAGAGCCCCTTCGACGAGATCCGGCATCGCGTACGCCGTCATCATGATTACGATAACGCTGCCGTCAATCTCCTTGAGCTGCTTCAGGGCCTCCACACCGTTCATACGCGGCATAACGATGTCCATGAGCATCAAGTCACACCTCTCGGTCTTGATGGCTTCCAATGCCTCAAAGCCATCCGCTGCCACGCCAACTCGATACCCTCTAGCCTCCAGTATGTCCAGCAGCGTATCCCTCATGCCGCTATCGTCATCCACTACCAGCAAGAGATGCTCTTTGGCATCTTCGCTCATGCTCAACTCCTGTTCCCATCTGCATCATTGCCGACCTCTGTCGGAAGGGCAACCACAAACGTGGCTCCCTCGCCAATGTTGTTGTGAGCAGTAATGTGACCACCATGGTTCTCGATGAGCATTCTACTGATGGCCAGGCCAAGGCCAATGCCCTTAGCCTTAGTTGTAAACAGGGGCTCAAAGAGTCTATCCATGTTCTGTGGCTTTATGCCACAGCCCGTATCGCTGATAGCGACCTGCACGAATCCATCTTTGAGCCCCGTCGCAATAGTCAGCTTTCCCCCGTCAGACATAGCCTGGATAGCGTTGATCAGCAGATTTACAAAGACCTGCTGGATCTTGCCTGAATCTAACATGATCTCTGGCAACTTCTCCTGGAGAGTAGTCTCGACGATCACGGTTGACGGAGTCTCGACTCTTGCCAGGGCCTCGCTCACCAACCCGTTGATGTCCACCTTTTGAGTCCTGAGTTCAGCAAAGCTGATGAAACTCATCAGGTCGGTGATGATCTTGTTGGACCGGGCAACCTCTCGCTGCATGATCCCCAGGTGCTTTTTCACCTTGGGGTCCGCATCGCCCATTCTACTATTCAGATAATAGATAGAATTGTTGATCACGCCCAGGGGATTGCGAAGCTCGTGCGCCACGCCAGCCCCGAGTTTGCCGATGACCGCCAGCTTCTCAGCACGCACCAGGTACTGTCTAGCTTCACGTAGTTCTCGATTGCGCTCTTCCAGCTCCCGGTTCCACTCCTCCAGCTCCCACCGGGCTCTTACAAGCTCATCGAAGAGGCGTGCGCTTTCGATGACCACTGCTGCCTGGTTCCCCAGGATAGAAATCACCTCCACGTCTCCCTCGTCAAAGGGAGGGTTGTCATTGCTCTTGCCCAGGGTCAACATGCCTATCGCCTTGTCCTTCGCGTACAGTGGTAGGCAAAGCATAGAGGAAACACCAAAAGTCTCCAGAAGCTGCTGAGCATCCGGACAGACTTCAAGCTTGTCGCTGACCAAAAAGGTCTCAATCCTGTCCCTGAGGATAGGAGCCAGCGACTTGCACAGATCAGTCATCTCCACCGGCTGGCCTTCACAACCAATAGTAGTCATCAACTCCAGGTTATCCCCAGCCATCAAGAACAGCCGCCCGTGGTCCGCGCTCGCTTGATGAGCGGTAGTCTCTAGAATCTCATCCAGCAACTGTTCAAGCTTCAGGGTGCTTCGAAAACGCTGACTGGCCTCAAGCACCGGCACCAATGCCTTCAAGCGGATGTTCTCACGCAGCAGGCGGCTCTGACTCAAGGCATGCTCAATAGCGGCCATCAGCTCTTCTATGGAAAAGGGCTTCGTCACGAAATCGCGCGCGCCGGCCCGCAGAGCCTTGATGGCTATGTCCGTGGTACCGTAGCCGGTCATGACTACTGCGGCGATGTCTGGCGCTGTGGTCTTGATCTCAGCAAGGAGATCGAGGCCACTCACATCCGGCATCATGATGTCCGTCAAGAGCAAATCGAAGCGTTGTCTCTTTGCCAGATCCAGTGCCTGTCGCCCACTGGATGCACCCTGGGCCTCATATCCTTTCAGAGCCAACAACTTCAGACAGAAGGCCACTACGTCCTTCTCGTCATCTACGACAAGAATGTGCTCATTTTCTCTCGCGCCGACATCAGGATACGTTTTCATTCACGCACGCTCTCTTCTTCCCAATACAGCGTCTTTCCTGCTGCTGAAACTTCACCTGTGGCCAAGAACTCCGGTTTCTGCCCTTGGAGCGCCTGGCGCGGCCCACGCACTGGGCTCTGTGGGCGCTCCAGTGCCAACAACTGTTGAGAAACCGGGGTGCTGGAGGCTTCCCTACCCAAGGCCGGTTGCAGTACCAACTCACCGGAAGTCCAAAGATGCTCGAATACTGCCACCAACACGGGGTCCAACTGCCCGTCGGCACCCCCGTTGAGAAGCTCGAAGCTGTCCTCGACGCTCAAGTTGGGCCGGTAGGCCCTCGACGATGTCATGGCCTCGACGGTGTCGGCCACAGCCAAAATGCGCGCTCCCAAAGGAATGTCCTCACCGGCGAGCCCGTCGGGGTATCCCGATCCGTCATATCGCTCGTGATGATGATAGATCAAGGGCACGATCCCCTGCAAGGGCTTGATCTCTTCCACGATTGTGGCTCCTATGCGAGGATGCTGCTTTACTACCTCATATTCCTCGCCAGTCAAGCTCTCGTGCTTATTCAGGATCAGGTCACTGATACCGATCTTGCCTATATCGTGCAGAAGCCCGGCAACGTGCAAATCTTCGATTTCCCTGGGAGATAGGCCAATCTTCCTCGCGATAGCTACCGCATACCGGGCTACCCGCTCCGAATGTCCCCTGGTATAGAAGTCTCGCGCTTCCACCGCCGTGACGAGGGCCGTGATAGCTCCGAGGTTGAGTTCCTTCAACTCTCGATAGGCCCTGGCGTTATCGAGTGCGATGGCAATCTGCGCCCCAAAAACGGTTATGAGCTGTACATCCTCCTGGGTGTACGGTGCGTCCTCGGGCATCCTGGCAGTACTCAGTACTCCGATCACCTCATCGTGGTGACAAAGAGGAAGGCAGATGGCGGACTGGCCGCGGCCGCGATCAGGACTGCGGCCGGAATCAGGCCCGCCGGCGGAGCCTATCCAGGGCTTGCGCTCATTGATCACATAACCCAAGACCTCTCCGGTAACCCAAGCAGGTCTGGCCCGGCCGTTGGTCGAGTTAAGCAGAACAACTTGCCGCCGGCGTTCTCCTTCACCGCTTGATGATTCAACCAGCATCAGGCAAGCATATCTGGATCTGAAGGTATCTTCGACCAGAGAGACGGTCTGTTTTGACAGACTATCCAGATCCAGGTTGCCCGTCAGCATGCGACTCAGCCTCATCAACGAGACGATAGTACTTAAACGCTCAGTCTCACGCCTTAGTGCCCGCGCTTCGGCCCAGTTACCAATCTTGATTTTCAGTTCGTCTACGTGGAAGGGCTTGGTAAGATAATCATAGGCCCCTAGCCTGGTGGCTTCCACCGCGCTCTCAATAGTGGCATGGCCACTGATCATCATCACGTCTGTGCCGGGGTACTGTTCTCTGCTGTGCTTCAGCACAGCGATGCCATCCATCCTGGGCATCTTAAGATCCGTGATCACCAGATCGTAGGAAGCGCCTGCCAACATTCTTATGGCTTTCAGTCCGTCAGAAGCGGTGTCTACCCGATAGTCCATGTGCGTCAGGATGGTAGCCAGCAACGACCGCACGTTGGGGTGATCATCCACAACAAGGACCCTAATTCCGCCCATAGGAACGCATCCCCTCGGTTAGAAACAACAGAATCCGTGCCCCCGCGATGTCCAGCGGGCCGCGATGTCCCGCGGGCCGCGACATCCAGCGGGCCGCGGCCTGCGGTACGTCGCGGCGCACTACAAGTCGAACGATACAGTGACGGGAGCCCTGATCACAGCAGCCGCTGCCTGGCAGGTATTACCTGGCAGGTATTGCCTGGCAGGTATTACCTGGCAGGTATTGCCATGAAGACCAGCATCAGTCGCCAGCAGGACAATCCCACTGCGCCCAACCAAACGAAGTCTCCTTATGCTCTGGAGACAAATACTGCACTCTGCTTCAAAACGCTACAGCGAGAATTCTCAAGGTACTCATTGAGCATGGCCAGGCTGTATCGACGATGGCCTCCAGGGGTGCGAAAAGGAATCAACGCCCCTCCCCTCTCGATCTTGCTCAGAGTAAACAGGCTGATACGCATGTAGCTGGCAGCCTCCCGGGCAGTTAGCAGAGCAATTCTGTTATTCATCTTCCCTCCTGTCCTGACACCATATCCGGCGGAACATGGTGAATTTATGTGAAAAGCAGTGAATGCTTGAAGTATAGTACAAAGATGGCGGACGGGCGTAAAACAAGGGTAAACGGAGCGTTAATTATGCATCAAGAAGGGGCTGTCTCCGGTTTCTCAAGGAGACTTCGCCGAGATGAGACTTCGCCGAGATGAGACTTCGCCGAGATGAGACTTCGCCGAGATGAGACTTCGCCGAGATGAGACTTCGGAAGTCTGTCACTACAGAGGGCTTGCCAGGATCAGGCCGAAGACTTCCGAAGTCTGGCGGCACAGGCCGAAGACTTCCGAAGTCTGGCGGCAACGCGAGATGAGACTTCGGAAGTCTGTCACTACAAAGTCTGGTGGCAGCGCAAGAAGAGAGAAGTCAGGTGGGCAACGGGGGGTTTGAAACGAGCAGGCGATCGGTTACGGCGGTCGCGACCAATTACGGCGGTCGCGACCAGTTACAGCGGTCGTGGCTGGTTACGGAGGACGTGACAAGCTCCTGCTCAGTCCTCCTCTTCAGAAGAAAAGGTGGCAACATATCCGTGTCTCGTCACGGTCTTGATGAATCGAGGATGACGCGGATCAGGCTCGATCTTGGCTCGCAGATTCATGATGTGCATTCTGACCAGAGCAGTGTTTCTGCTATCCTCGGGGTAGCCCCACACCTCTTGCAGGAGCTGATCGCTGGAGATCACCTTCCCGACATTCCTCGTGAGGTAATAGAGTAACTCGAACTCGACAGGAGTGAGACCCACTGGCTTGTTCCACAGCTTCGCTCCCAGAGTGGCCGGAGTGAGGGAAAGAGGGCCGACGGACAAGAGAGCATCTTTGGGTATCTCCAGCGTGCTCCGAAGGATAGCCCTGACCCGCCATTGCAGCTCACGAAGATCGAACGGTTTGCCAAGATAGTCATCTGCGCCGGCCTTGAGACCTTCGATACGGTCTTCGATTTCATCCTTTTTTGTCAGGAACAGAATGGGCACCTCGCAGAGACCGGGGCTTCGCCGCATGCGCTCACAGACTTCGAGACCATTAGTACCGGGCATGATGATGTCGAGGATGACCAGATTTGGACGTCTCTCCTGCATGATACGCAACGCCTGCACACCATGTCCGGCCGTGATGATTTCGTGCCCTTCCTCTTTCAGCCCTCGCTCCACGAGAGTGATTACCCCAGGATCATCGTCAACCACCATAATCAATGCCATGTTTCCTCCGGAGCGCGAACCAACAGAACGTTACACTTATACAACGCTGATTATAGAGCACTGCTTCGTTTTGTCAAGCTACATCTCATTTATAGCACATTTGGTGCTAGTCTAGCGTACAGGGGTACAAATCAGGAGCGTCAGGCGGCGAAGCCAGTCCCCCATGCTTCTCCACATATCGTATCACCCGATTGATGCAATCCACCAGGTTGTCCTCTAGCTCGGACGCAGCGAAGCGCAGGATCTCCCACCCCTTTCCGTCGAAGAAATAGGAGCGGAAGCTGTCAGACTCAGTGACGGAGGCAGTGCCAAGACGAGTTTCACATTCGATGCCCAGGTTTCCCTGGCGACAGAGAACCGCAAAATCCAGAGTGTACGCCACGCGACCTTCTTGGACCAGATATTCCCGCTCGGCTTCGATGCCGCGCCGTTGAAGCTCAGCCCACAGTCTCTCCTTCAGCACATCGGCCTCCCAGAGATCATTGATCTCCTGAGCGTGCAACAACCTCTCGAGCGTTGTGGGTATGAAAGTTATCCGCCGCAGCCTGCGGCTGGGAATGGGTTGGGTAAGGGACTGCAGAGGCCCGATCTCGATCTTGT
Source organism: Anaerolineae bacterium (assembly GCA_022013675.1). GTDB lineage: Bacteria > Chloroflexota > Anaerolineae > JAKLPW01 > JAKLPW01 > JAKLPW01. The sequence goes on from JAKLPW010000418.1 coordinate 8,794, forward strand.
AGTACTGCCGCTGGGCCCGAGGATGCCCCGGCTCCTGGGGTAGCAAATCTTGCCGTCTGACGATGCGGAAACGCCGTATGGGGGCGTAATAGCGGATGGACCATTTCTCTGATCCAAAAGCCTTCGTGAAGTAGAGGGCCAGATACTCGGCTGCTATCTGCGCTGGAGCAGTCACGACAGGAATGCGATACCAGCCTTGCGTGCGAGCGATCTCGAAGTCGCGCCGGTTGTTCATCACCGCCACAAGAACTCGCTGTTGCCCAGGGTCCGATAGACCCAGAGAAGTCTCTGATGGATGCTCTTGCATGTCTCTCTCCCACCTGCAAGCAATCACGATTCGATCAACAAGAAGCTCTTCGCCACCGGCACTACCTCGCGGCTTCGCGTCCTGAGATAGTATAGGCCAAAGGAAGAGGGAATGTCAAGTGTAGTTCGCCAGACTTCGGGAGTCCTTCTCCTAACCCTTCACCAACCCCTTTTGACGCTGCCTGTTTGCTAGTGTATAATCTACGTGCTCGATTAGACTGAAACAGTCCATATAGGGATAGACCGATTGGGTGCTGATAAGATCGCGGGTCACCAGGACTCCCACGAAGAGGAGAAGCCAGCTCTCGAGATGACCATCCAGGAACTGGAGATGCTCCTGGAACAGAAGCGGCTGGCCTTGGGCCAAGAACGACTTAAGAGGATTTCAGAGGAGGAAGCCTCCAACGAGGGAGTATCAGAGGAGGGAGCCTCCGAGGAGGGAGCCCCCAAGGGGGGAGCCGGAAGAAAACGAGGGGACACGGGTTCACCCGACCAGCATCGGGTCATGGCACCAGATACCCCCTGGCTCAGCGATGAGGAACTGCGAGAGCGTTTCGGACCCTGGCGGCTTGAGCCTCTGGCATCGGATTCCCTCCAGAGAGTATCCCCCAGTCCGAGGAAGAAACAGTCTTGGCGTGACAGGCTCCTTTTGTTAGTTGAACTGGTAGCCCTGCTCGGTCTGGCGGTGGTGGTATACCTTTCCTTCTCCACCCTGCAGAGCCTGAATCACGAGACGGTCCAGGTTAAGGAGACACCAAAGCCAACCAGTACCCCAATGCCAGTGGCAACGTTGCCCGGCAGCAGCATGTCTCCTCGTGAGAGCCATCTGCCTCCCTTCTATCAGGGGATAGTGCAACCGGTGAATCCGGTCCCGCTTCTCACTCCCACATTGGGACCTCAGGCCGCCATAAGGATCGTCATAGATAAGATCCGCGTAGACGCGCCTGTCGTGGAGGGGGATGACTGGGAATCGCTGAAGAAAGGTGTAGGCCATCATACTGGGAGCACAAACCCCGGGCAACGGGGAAATATGGTAGTGTCGGCCCATAATGATGTGTTCGGCGAGATCTTTCGCGACCTGGATAAGCTGGAACCTGGAGACGAGGTGCTGGTATTCACCCTGGAGAGAAGTCATCGCTACGTGGTCAAGGAAACCCGCATCGTGGAGCCCACGGAGATCGGGGTTCTGGCACCCTCACAGGAACCGATTCTAACCTTGATCACCTGCTATCCCTACATGGTAGACACCCATCGAGTGGTGGTTGTTGCAGAGCTCTCGCACTAGGGCACCAGGGAACTCTGTTAAGCACCCCAGCGGCGGTCAGGAGACCTTGCTGAACGGGCGAGGCCGTCCGTTGGGCGAGGTCTCCTGACCGAGCCAAAGATCAAATCCGAGGAGGATTAGAAGCAAAATGGCAAAGAGGAAAAAGCGCAGCAAGGCCAGGAAACAGCAGCAGACCCAACTGGCCAAGAGCCGAAAGACAACCATCTCAACAGCAGAAAAGAAAAAGGCCGACAAAGTCAGCTTCAAGGAAGAGTACTACTACGTGCTCGGCGACTTGAAACGCATGGGCGTCCTCGCCGCAGTGATGTTCGCTCTGATGATCGTCCTGGCCTTCATCCTATAGTAGTCCGTCCGCTAAGAAGCTGAATAGTTCTATGAGCGGGCAGGGATGCCCGCGATCCAGGTGCTCTCCTCTATGACCGAAATCCAATGCGGGGTCGGGGTATGAGCGGGCAGGGATGCCCGCGATCCAGGTGCTCCCTCCTACAGCTATTCCGCACACACGAGGGTACCAATGCGCTCTCCCTGCACCACTCGTTGAATACTACTGGGCTGATCGAGCTTGAAGATGACGATAGGCAAGCCATTGTCCATGCAGAGCGTCAAGGCTGTGCTGTCCATTACCTTTACCCCCATGTTGAGAGCCTTGATGTAGCTCAAGCGGGGGTAGTACTTGGCATCGGGGTTAACCATGGGGTCCTCGGAGTAGATACCAGCTACCTTGGTGGCCTTGAGCAGCACATCGGCTTCGATTTCCATGGCACGCAGCGCAGAGGCGGTGTCCGTAGTGAAATAGGGATTGCCGGTCCCACCGCCAAAGATGACCACTCGTCCCTCTTCCAGATGGGCCAGCGCCCGAGCACGAATGTATGGCTCGGCTACTTCTCGCATCTCTATCGCGGTCTGGAGCCTGGTTACCAGGCCCGCACGTTCCAGCGCATCCTGCAATGCGAGTGCATTGATGATGGTGGCCAACATACCCATGTAGTCCGCCGTCGCCCGCTGCATACCTCGGGCGACCACATCGCGACCTCTCCAGATGTTGCCCGCCCCGATGACGATGGCCATTTCCACGCCCAAAGCATGCACGTCAGCGATCTGTGCCGCCACGCGCTCCGCCAGGCTGATGTCTATGCCCTCGCCCTGGGGACCGGCCAATGCCTCCCCACCGATCTTGAGCAGAATGCGCCGATACTTTAGCTGAGGCACTCCTCGCCCTCCCTCCACAGCTATCGCAAAGCTGAACAGAGATAACATAGCACAAACGGCGCCAGCGGGCAAATCGATGAGTGTTTATTGGGAAACTGTAACAGAAAAGCGAACCTTTGTTCATATATTTGTAATCTTTATGTGCTACAATACCAACAGTTGAGAGTCGGGGACTACTCAAAGAGCAAACGATCAGGAGCAGGGAGATCACAAGATGACCACACTACTGACGGTTCTGGCACTGGGAGTCTGCTGGGTGTTTCTGGGACAGGTCCGCTAGTCCTGAAGTAACTAGAGCACGCCTGATTAGAGCAGTCTGACTGACAAAGACAGCTTCCGCTTCTCCTCCTTGATGATCGCCGAGGGAAAACCACACCTTCCCTCGGCGATCACGAATTTTCCGCCTAGCATCACCCTCAAAGCAATACTTCGTTAAGTACGGTTGCAGAAAGTACGGTTGCAGAAAGTACGGCGGCAGAACCCGATTCTACACCGCCATCTCGCGCGCCAGGGAGAGTATGTCCCCCAGGACGCCCGCGGCAGTGACTTCCCTGCCAGCACCGGCCCCGGCTACGATGAGCGGCGAACGGGAATAGCGCGCGGTGTGAATCGCCACGATGTTGTCGGTACCCCGCAGGCTGCCGGTTAATTCACTGGCAAGCACCTCGCGCAAGCCCACGATGCACTCTCCGTCCCGAATCCTCGCCACGTATCGCAGCACGTTCCCCTTGCTTCTGGCCTCCGCCGCCCGCCACGAATCTATCGAGGCCATACAGGCCGTGGTCTTGGCTGCGATCCGGGACCTGGCCCTTCACATCCAACACGTTGCGCAGTTCTGAAGGGGTCAGCCCTTCGGGCCGGAAGAGGAGTCCGCGACTATCCGCGACCGCGACCCAGCGCGGGTGTGCGCGCCATCGCCGGGCAGGCAAACCTGTTGACTCGGCTGCGATCACCTGCTCGATCAGCGCCCGACCGACCCCTCCCACCCCTAGTTGAACGACTGGAATCTCGCGCATCGCCCTACTATCTCCTCTCTGCTCACCAAGCTTCTCCCATCAATCCACCAGACTTCGGAAGTCTCCAGCGGGGCTACATTCATCTGCAAGCCAGACTACAACCGCACAGCGCGTCGCTGCAATAGACTTCCGAAGTCTTCGAGTCCCAACAACCGCACACCTCCCCGCCGCGATAGACTTCCGACTCGCCAGACTTCGTCTTCATGTGTAATCCTCCCCCAACACAAAAACCGGGAACCAAATCGTGCCCCGACTCGGTTCCCGGTTCCCGAACACACCGGATAGCCTAACGCTCATCCAGAGGAATATACTCTCGCTCCTCAGGGCCTATGTACGTTGCTAGAGGACGGATGAGTCTATTGTTGTTGTACTGCTCCATGATCTGGGCGGTCCATCCGGCCACACGGCTGCAGGCAAATATGGGCGTGAAAACATCCAGGGAAAGCCCCAACAAGTACATCATGGCCCCGGAGTAAAAGTCCACGTTAGGATTGAGGCCCTTCTGGGTGGTGACCACTTCGTTGATCCTGAGGGCCAACCGTCCCCATTTGGCATACGAGTCATTCTGACTCAGCGCTTCCACCATCGCCTTGAGATTGATAGCGCGCGGGTCCATGGTCTTGTAGACTCGATGGCCAAATCCCATGATCTTCTTTCCCGAAATGAGCGCCCCCTCAACGTACTCCTCCACCCGAGTCACATCCCCGATCTCCAGCATCATCTCCATGGAGCCCCGGTTGGCAGCTCCGTGAAGCGGCCCCTTGAGAGCCCCGATGGCTCCGGTGACCGCCGAGTACATGTCAGAGAGCGTGGATGCGATGACCCGGGCAGCGAAGGTCGAGGCGTTCAGCCCGTGGTCGGACATCGAGACCATCGCCATGTTCATGGCCTGCTCTTTCAGTGCGGACGGCTTCTCTCCGCTGACCATATAGAGGAAGTTGGCCGCGTGTCCCAGCGTCGGATCGGGCGACAGGGGATACTTGCCATCGCGCAAGCGACAATAGGACGCCACGATCGTCGGCATCTTAGCCACCAATCGGATCGCCTTGCGCAGGTTTGCGTCGGGCGAATTCACCTCCGACTCCGAATCGTACGAGGAAAGAGCCGACACCGCCGTCCGGAGCACCTCGATAGGTTCAGGCCAAGTGGGGAAGGCAGACATCAGGGTGAGAACACCGTGATGGATGGTCCGTTCTCCAATCAGACGTATCTTGAGCGCTTCCAATTGCTCGCGATTGGGCAGTTCGCCGAACCAGAGGAGATGCACGACCTCCTCGTAGGTGGCATGTTGCGCCAGGTCGGAGATGTTATATCCTCGGTAACGCAGGATGCCGGCCAGGCCATCGATGTAGCTGAGCTCGCTGTCAGCAACGATGACCCCTGCGAGACCGGGAGACTTTATGTGTTTCTTCACGCGGGCCATAATTCCATTCCAAAGCCTCCTTCACGCTAGCAAATAGTGAGAGATAAACGAAAAGAGAAAGGTCGTCTCATTGCGGGCCCACACCCGCTGCGGAGACCTTTCTCCTGGAGATATTGTGCCACATTGTGCCGGTTTTGTCAACTGCTATCAGAGACAGTTCTTTCAACAGCCAGCTTGGGCAGTCCCCCCGTCGAGTGTCGGTAGCAGGCAGTGGCGAGATCTGCCACGAATTTACACGAATTATCACGACTTCCCAGCCCCCTATTCGTGAGAATGCGTGCAATTCGTGGCAGAAGTGACTCCAACCCAGCTAGATAGAGATCGACAGTGCTGGGGTGTCACCAAAGCCAAGACCAATCCGGCATCACCGGCGGTACCCCTCACGCGCGTCCCGTCCACCATCGGTACGCGGCGTACAGGAGTATCAGTACGGCCAGGAACACGAAGGTCGGCGTGGGCAATCGCGTAGTAGCCAACCACACCGCCAGGCATCCGGCCAGGGCATACGCTAGCCAGCGCACTCCTGCCCGGCTCCAGATCAAGGCCCTGCGCGCGGCCAGAACGTAGCGCCCCGTCAACCCCAGGTTCAGCGCCTCCTGATAATGCTCCCGGGAGCGTTCCGAGTCACCCAGCTTGTCATAGACCAATCCCAGGCAGTAGTGCGGCCGGGGACCGACCAAGCGCGGATCACGCGACGCAGCCTGGAGTGCCGTCAGAGCGTCCGAGTACCTTTTCTTGAACAGGTACAATTGCCCCAGTCGCCATTGCGCCCCACAGAGGTATGGGTTCAGTTGGATCGCCTTCGCCAAGTTTTCCATGGCTAGATCATACTTGCGTCGTCGCGTCTGAATGCCGCCGAGATTGGCGTACGCCAGCGCGGCGATGCGGGGGTTCGCCCTTTCCAGTTCCAATGCCTCGTGGAGGCATCGCTCACCCTCATCGAGATCGCCGCGCGCCAGGTTGATGTATGCTTCGACGTACCACCCGTGGGCTAGCTGGGCCAGGTCCTCGCCCGCCACCTCGCGAGCCTTGGCCAGCATCTCGTCACCCGCATCACAATCCCCTTGATCCGCCAACACCTGCGCCAGAGGGAAATAGGCAGCAGCTAGCTCGGGGTCCAGATCAATGGCTCGACGGAGTTCGCTCTCCGCTTCGTCGTTCTCATCGCGCAGGAAGAGCTCTACGCCCAGCGCACAGAGCGCTGGGGCGTATTCCGGCGCTAACTCCACCGCTCGTCGGGCCATGCGGATGGCCTCATCGGAACGATGCATCCGGCCATAGCAGAGCGATAGTTCAACCAGCGCCTGTACGTCGTTGGGGCTACTCTCCAGGACGCTCTCCCACTCGCTCGCTGTTGCTTCCAGATTCAAGCTGGACAGATCCTCAGTAGCTTCTGCGGTCTCGTCTGACATAGTCTCTCCTTATGGTATCACATTGCGCGGTGGACGTCATTGAATTCACATCGAATGAATTCGCATGGTAGGGGCGATGCATTCCCCAGCAGACCCTGGCATGACCATGGATCGCAGACCAGGCTCCAGACACGAACAAATCAATCATATGGGAATGCGTCGCCCCTACATCAGGCATCCGCGCGCGTATGCTTCCTCCCTATTCGCTCGCTGTCAAGGGGTTGGAAACGAAGTACGTGATGCGCAGCTCGGGTCGCAATTCAATCAGCGAATTTTCCGAAGAAGCGAAGGCATATCGCACCTGCACCATTCCCTCGGATTTGAGCACGACCCCAAAGTTGGAACCAGGATCCTCTTTCCAGACTCTGACCGCACTAGCAATATCGACTGCCACCGTGTAGCGCGTACGTTCCAGCCACGTTCTACCGAGGGGGGCGGTATCCAGGTCTATCCCCTCCGCGTTACAGCCACCGGTCTCCCAGGGTACTCCCGTGGAAGCTTCATTCCAGGTAGCCTCCATCTCTTCCCAATGACGCAAAACCCTATAGGCTCCCAGTTCCACCGGATTCTCGTTGGTACGTCCCGAGGCGTAGAGGAATAGACTGGCTTCGCTTACATCCTCGTACGAGGCATCGAACACCCCGGACAGGTCGAAGCGAATCAGCCCATTCTTGATGCCATCCTCTCGCACCCAGAAGTCTCCCCAGTCACCACGATTGGTATCTCGATCCCAAACGTTAATGAAAGTGTCCACAGTCCCCGCGTAGCCATCCACACCTTCCTGAAGACTCACGCTCAAGAGGATCCTGACCGTCGTGGTCTCCGAATCCGTGCAGCCGCTTTCATCGATGACGGTGAGAACGTAGTCACCTACCATATAGGGTGTTGCATCCGATAGACTCAGCGACTGCTCGCTGCTGGTGAATCCATTGGGACCCGTCCAACTGTAGCTGCTCATCCCATCAGGACCACCTATCAACTGAACCGTGTTTCCAGCGAGGTACGGCCCATCATTCGAGGCCACAGCTATGGGATTGGCATTTACTGTAACGGTGGTCGTAGCGGAATCCGTGCAGCCCTTATCATCGGTGACCGTGAGAACATAGTCACCTGACATCGCAGTTGTTGCATCCGGAATGCTTGGCGACTGCTCGCTGCTGGTGAATCCGTTCGGGCCCGTCCAACTGTAGCTGCTCATCCCATCAGGATCACCGACCAGGTTGATAGTGGTTTCGGCGCAGTACGGCCCATCGTTCGAGGCTACAGCCGTGGGCTTGGCATGTACGGTGACCGTGGTCGTGTCGGAACCTGTGCAGCCATTCTGGTCCGTGATCGTGAGAACATAGTCACCTGACATCGCGGTTGTTGCATCCGGGATGCTCGGCGACTGCTCGTTGCTGGCGAATCCGTTCGGGCCCACCCAACTGTAGCTATTCATCCCATCAGGACCACCTGTCAGGTTGATAGTGGTTTCGGCGCAGTACGGCCCATCGTTGGAGGCCACAGCCGTGGGATTGGTATATACGGTGACCGTGGTCGTGTCGGAACCCGAGCAGCCATTCTGGTCCGTGACCGTGAGAAGATAGTCACCTGACATCGCGGTTGTTGCATCCGAGATGCTTGGCGACTGCTCGCTGCTGGTGAATCCGTTCGGACCTGTCCAACTGTAGCTGCTCATCCCACCAGGGCCACCGATCAGGTTGATCGTGGTTTCGGCACAGTACGGCCCATCATTCGACGCCTCTGCTGTGGGATTGGCATTTACGGTGACCGTGGTCGTCGCTAAATCCATGCAGTTGTGCTCATTGATGACCGTGAGAGTATATGCGCCGGCCATCGCAGTTGTTGCATCCGCTATGCTCGGTGACTGCTGGGAGCTAGTGAATCCGTTCGGGCCCACCCAACTGTAGCTGCTCATCCCATCAGGACCACCTATTAACTGGATCATGCTTCCAGCACAGTACGGCCCACCGTTCGAGGCCTCGGCTGTGGGGGATGTGTATATGGTGACCGTCGTCATCGTGGTGTCCGAATCCGTGCAACCGTGCTCATCGGTGACCGTGAGAACATACTCACCCGACATATCGGGTATAGCGAGAGGTCTGCTTGGAGACTGCTGAGCGCTGGTGAATCCGTTCGGTCCCGTCCATCTGTAGCTGACCATCCCATCAGGACCACCAATCAACTGGATCGTGCCTCCAGTGCAGTACGGCCCACCATTCGACGCCTCAGCCATAGGATTGGCGTAAACGGTGACCGTGGTCGTGGCCGCATCCGTGCAACCGTGCTCATCGGTGACCGCTAGAGTGTAGTCGCCGCCCTGTCCATTCGGAATGCTCGGTGACTGCTGGCTGCTGGTGAATCCGTTCGGTCCCGTCCATGTGTAGCTGCTCATCCCGTCCGGACCGCCAATCAACTGGATCGTGCTTCCAGCGCAGTACGACCCACCATTGGACGCAACCGCTGTGGGTCCGGCATATACGATGACGCTAACGCTATCCCGACACTCTGTGTTGCGACCATCATCCTTCGTGACCGTGACAGAGATAGTGACGGGGCTGATTGTGCCGGCGTCCCAGGTGATGCTCCTGGTTCCCTGTCCGGTTTGGAGGGTGCCCCCTATAACGCTCCAGACGTAGGTTGCGCCCAATCCGGCATCTGAGACCGAGGCGGAGTTGCCGGAGGAGCCTGCGCAGACACCCAAAGCGGCTGCTGAAATAGCACAGTCGGGCGGGATTTTCACCCACCAAAGGTAGGCACGGGCCACGCCCTCACGCTCGTAGTACTCCATCTTGAAATCATGTACCCCTTCCAGCCAGAGACTAACACTGTAGACGCCAGGGGTGGACATGAAGTCGTGCCACTCGTCCAGGAGCAGAACCCCGTCAACGTAGAAACGGAGTCCATCATCGGCATGGACGAAGAACTGGTATTGTCCCAGGGCGAAGGTCATCTGGCGAGTCCAGCGAGCAGAGAATCGATCCTTCGGCACGCGATGTGCGGGCGACCCTCTCTTCCAGTCGAAGTTGATGCTCTCGTCGTTGCGTACGAGAACAGGGTCCCCTTCCAGCCGACGGTTGTCCCAATATTCGGCTTTCCAATCAGGATAGACACCATTGCCCACGTCAGACCCCTCCCACAAAGCGAGCGAGTCTGCCGTGGTCGTAGTGCCGTCGTTTCCAAACCCTGTGGACTCAGGCACTTCCGCGTGAGCGGAGCCCACGGCCAGGGCCGATGCCAAAGCAATGAGCATGATAAGAGTGATAACCTTGAGCATGGTTCTCTTGTCGATCATCATCCTCCCCCTCTCTATCTAGGTCCAATCCCTTTGAGCACGTGACCAATTACTGCCTTACGCGATGACATAACCTACCATATTATTGTTCGAAAGTCAAGACGCACATGTAAGTTAATTGTCACGCTTAGGAAGGTTCCCTGGGAAAACGAAGTAGAAGGGAAAAGCTGGTTGTCAGGTTTGTGTTCAAAGAGAGCAGGCGTAGAGCCGAGTGGGCCTCACGGTTTCCGGTGCACGTTCGCGCGGTGGTGTATGCATGACGGGATGGACCTGCACTCACTGAGGATGCTTTTGGGGCATAGCTCGCTGGACGTGTTGCAGAGGCTTCTGGCACTGGCGGGGTAGGACATAGCGCGTGCGCACATGGCGTACAGTCCGGCGGACAATCTACTATGAGCAAGTCGAAGGGCTGGCCGCCCACAGGAATACTCGGACGGCCAGCTCGCGGGCAAGCGCGGTGGGAATTGTGGCCAGGGCCACGGCCAGGATCAAGGTTACGGCAGAGACTCACACGCGATGCCGTCGTTGTCACCATCCAGCCGGTGTACATCGCCATATCCCATCGCCCAGCAGTGATCAAAACAGGCCTGGGCCTGAGTCTGGGTTGCGAAATCCGAGCAGTTGTAGAGGTTTCCGTAGCACGAACACACGGACGGAGGAGGGGGCTGCTGAGTCGGAGTGCGCGTCGGTGTACGTGTTGGTGTACGTGTAGCCGTGGGGGTTGGAGCGGCGCAATCCGACCAGAACCCGCGACCGGCATTCCTTGCCTGCTCCTGCAATTGAACGAAACTGTTTGCGTACTTCACCTCGGGCGGGCAGGTGTAGACCATCGCGTAGCCCCACTGTACCAGGTGGGCGTTGACGTGGATTCCGTCCACGTGCACATAGCGCAGCAGCCGGCCATATTGATCTGTCTCTGAGACGTCTTTCTCCAAGCAGACGACCTTGTTCAAGACCAGTCGCCAGTTCTCCGCCTTCGCTTCTTGGTAGTAGCACTGGCCGGTCTCGGGTGTGTCCATGCCGATGTAGTGGACGCGGTAGGCCTGGCCCTCGATGAGCACGTCTATCGTGTCACCGTCCACGACGTAGGTGCAGAGGCTTCGGTTCTGCCTGGTGGACAGACGGGCGTGGCTGTTGGAGTCGGCGTTGGCGTAAGTGGTGGGGCCGTCTGGTTGAAGATCACGGGCAGATAGATCGGCGGGGCGGCAGCCAGAGTCGAGGAGAGCAAGAATAAAGCTATCAATACCGCTGGTGCAGCGATCCTTCTCACGCAGTTCCCTGCAGATGGACTTGTGATGATAGTCAGGGAGTCCGCCCGAGCGTCTTGGACACATGCCCCTCCACGTCGTCAAGTTTCTGGGCCAAGGCATACAATCTCTCTCCGCTGGGTATTATGCCAAGTCGTACAATGACCAACACTCCGGGGGACCCATATTCCAGAGAGCCTCAGCCAATCTATGATGATCAGCGTTTTCGCTCCCTCTCGTAGAGTTTCTCACGGCCTATCTCAGGTGACCGTGCTGGGACTCACGGGTTGGAGTTGAGACTGTACAAACTGCTCCACTTCCTCCAGCGCAGGAAGATGATTCGTGCGCACAGCGAGCGGAGAAGGATCCCAACAATCATAGCGTGCCTTCTCGCTGTCCTTCTTGAGCCTGTAATACGCGTCAAGCACATGCTGGGGGATGTTGCTCTGTCGGTTGATGAAGGTTTCCCGCGTCTTGTGTCCAGTGGGATGATAGCCCCAGCAGTCATCGAGCCATGAATCAATCTGATGTAGAGCCGAGTAGAAGCACCCGGAAACAGACCAGCCCAAGTAGTTGCCCTGGGCAAGAAGAAACTCGGCGAACTCCTTATTGGTTTGCGCTCGGACCTCATGCCGTTTTCTGACAACCATAGCTGCCCTTCTTGTACTCAATGGTATCCGGGGTACGTGATAGCAGCACCTCGATCGGAGTGTTTTCACGGTCAACTACATGTAGTTCGGCGCAAATGGACGGGTGTTCCTTAATCCATCGCCGATACAGATGGAATAACTGTTTCTGATGCTCCCATGATAGTTCATTGCCAATAATCCAGACGTCAAGGCCATCATCCTCTGGATCGATCCGGAGCATCTCGATCCCTGGAACTTGCCTGACTAGTCCCCAGAGCGATGATCCCGGAGTCTCAGTCGTCTGTACGAGGCACATTGCCATTATGGCACACTCCCCAAGAGTCGTCATTTCAAGATCAGTCCGCAGTAAAACAGGCCTGACTTCAATTCTAGCATATCTCGAGGGGACATGTCCAATGCTGCAGAACTGGAGGATAGGAGCAATAACTGTAGACGAGGTCTCCCATGTAGCTCGAGCCGCTTGAGCCGCTTGAGTCAATTCAATCATGGTCTGCTTCCATATCGCGCTTGTATTCCTCTTCCAAACCCAGTTCCTTCACCAAACCGGCCGGAAGGGGAAGCGGGCCTACTTCGTCAATGTACTTCTGCAGGAGGTTGTCAGTGATCTTGGTCACGACCCACAGATGTTCAATGCTCATACGGATTCGGACCTGTGGAATTAGTGAATCCTCCTCTACCGTTGACCTACGAAGACCGAAGTCCAAGAGGGCACCGTACGGACCGATTTGCAGTATGGTGGAATCGACATAGAACTCGGGTGGTTGTGGGGTTTGCGGTTGATCGGATTTCTCTAGTATTGTGTTGGTCACTTTCTCTCTCCTCTGGTATAATAGTGCTAGTAATTCAGTCCTAGAAAGGTGGTATGGTATGCCAAGTTTCGCAAGAAGCCAGTGGTGATCGAAACAGTTCAGCTCACTCGGCGTGTCACCATCCACACCCTCGAGGGCGACATGGTCGGCAACCCGGGCGACTGGTTGATCACGGCCGTCGCGCTTCCCGTATCGAGGTCGCTGATTTCCCATTCAACGCCGGCCGGGCCGGCAACTTCAGTGGACAGAGCCTTGACCAGGTCCGCGAAGTGCCCAATGGCTTCTGCGAATTGGGCCAGGGGCACCTCTCCGCTTAGAACAAGGGTAAGAGTATCTCGGGACATCAGTTCATCCCTCCTCTGACGAACTTGCCACTCCAATCTCTACCTGGATTCTACCATATTCTGCAGGTGAGTCAAGCTATGCCTCGCCCCTGAACTAGGGATTCTTTTCCACGGATCGGCGATAGCAGGCCTCGCTCTAGAACATCTTCTCCTGCTCAGCCCCAGTCTTCACCCTCTGCGCCTGAGCCAGGGCTACGGCCAGGATCATGGTCACGACGTAGCGGATGGGTGGGTGCTGGTTGGTGTTCATCTTGCGGTCACCAATCCCAGTAGTCTGCAACAACCTGCAAAAGGTAGAGGCCGCCGCCGCCGCAATAGCCAGAGACGCTTCCGCTAAACGTTGTCGTCTCTCCTGGCTGCACCTCCGTGGGGCTGCCATACGTCCAGTCGGCTCCTATTATCTGTCCTGGACCGTTGTAGATTCCTATCACCGCCTTTGGGTACTCTACCACCCTGCCCGTGTTGTTTCTTGCCTCTCCAACATATTCTATCCGTCCCCCCGTGCTCACCACCCGAGAGCTTATCACCTCAAGTATCTGGCCGATGTGCGAGGGACCCGCAGTATCCCATTCCACGACGAACTCCATAGTATCGATGTCCGTCAGTACCCCCCAGTCAATCATTCTGAACGGGGACCGCTGGCCATACTCCATCACATCGACCATCGCATAGGCCCAATCTGTCCAGATCAGCGTACCTTGTGCGTCTCGGGCATTCGCGGTTATCCGGACGAAGTCCACCGGTTCCCTGATCCCGCTCCACACTTCGCCATTGAGATAGGCCGCGCCGC
>JAKLPW010000419.1 GCA_022013675.1 Anaerolineae bacterium
ATATCAAGGAACACGAATTCGCACCCACTGCTGCCGATGAGTTCTTGCTCCTTGACCTGAGAGAACCGGAGAACTGCAAGGCCGCGCTTTCTCTCGAAGAAAGGTTTGCTGGTGCGGGCTGGCAGGGGGCGAGGCACCCATTATGCCCTGGCCGGCTGAAGCGCTTTTAAAAGGATTAGCCAACCACAGATTACACAGATTACACAGATTGCTAACCACAGATATTACAGTTTTAATCCGTGAAATCTGAGAAATCTGTGGTTAGCGATCTGCCGCAAGGTTGCCGAAGCAGAAGATGGTGGTATAATTGAGGTATGGGGCGACGGGTCGGCAATTCGTTCCTATAAGTACGTGAGCGATATGGTGGATGGCATCTACATGCTGACGCAGTCTGATCTTGAAGGCGCTGTCAACATTGGGTGCCCGCAATACGTGACTGTGGATGAGTTGGTAGCGACGGTGGTGGAAGTGGCAGTAAAGGAGATACGCGTCCAGCAAGTTGATGGCCCGGTGGGGGTGCACTCGCGGAACTTCAGCAATGCGCGCATCTATTCCCTGGAGTGGCAGGCCAAGGTCTCCCTCAAGGAGGGGATCGCGTGCACGTATCCCTGGATCGAGGAGCAGGTGAAAACGATGCAAGAGAAGGGCTAGAGCTTTCTCCTGTGTGAAGGAGGGGAAGAATGGCTATTGCAGAACTGGTTCAAGAGAAAGTGAAGTTGCTTCCAGAGCCAATCCAGCAGGAAGTCCTGGATTTCGTAGACTACTTGCTGCAAAGGTCCCGGCAGGAAGATGTGTTGTGGTCTAAACTTTCGCTGCGGTGGGCGCTGCGGAGCCTGGAAGATGAGGAATGGCCGGAATACGACGCCCAGGGTCTGAAGGAGAAGTGGGCGTGAAGAAACCAGGCCAGGTAGCGTTGGTGCCTTTTCCTCAAGTGGACCTGACACCGGGCAAACCGCGCCCTGTTTTGTTGCTTGCCCGCGTGCTCGGGCCCTATGAAGACTGGTTGGTGTGTATGTTCTCCACCAAGCTCCACCAAGCGGCGTCAGGTTTTGATGAGGTGATCGACACCGATGCGAGCGACTTTGAACGGTCTGGTCTTAAGGTGTCCAGCGTGATCCGTGTCGCCCGTCTGGCTGTGGTCTCTGAGGACATGTTGGTAGGCCGTATCGGGGAAATCGGTGAGGAACGTCTGCGTCGGATACAAAGGACACTGGCAGGCTGGATCCTGGGCGCCGCGTAACGACCTGGGGCCCGGAAGGGGTTGAAGACCCTGTGGGCGTTCAGGCCCTGGGTAATACTCTATTACACGGGGCAGGCGCGGAACCTCAGCAACGCCCGGTCTACTCCCTGGGCTGGCGGGCCAAATACTGAATTGGCACGAAAAAGGATAAATTAGTGAGAATTCGTGCAACCTGTCCTGAGCCTGTCCTGAGCCTGTCGAAGGGCCTGTCGAAGGATTCGTGGCAAAGAATTCTCCTCGTAGGTCTGCGTCTACCGCGACATGGAGCCCGGCGAACCGGAGATGACGGAAGACGAGGCCGTCCTTGCCAATCCGGATAACGAGTACGGCTGGGAGAAGCTGCCACCACAGATTACACAGATTACACAGAAACACATAACCACAGATTCCACAGATAGCCAACCACAGATTACACAGATTACACAGAAACACAGATTTAATCCGTGAAATCTGTGTAATCTGTGGTTCGAGAAATTCGTGTGGTTCGTGGCAAAAGTCAGGGAGAGGAAACAAGTGCTGACAAGGAGACAAGGAGACGATTCTCTTTGCACATTGTCACCCTATCTCCCCCTCCCTTATGGGTAAGAATATTCGCGGTCAACGCGTTTGAGGAGGTAGATAAGTAAATGGAGGACGACGAACTGTTACAGCGGATCACGGTGGATGCCAGGGTCATGGTCGGTAAGCCAGTCATTCGCGGAACAAGGATCCCTGTGGCACTGATCTTGAAGATGTTGGGGCAGGGCATTCCAACTGAGGAGATTCTGCATGAGTATCCCCGGTTGGAAGAGGCGGACATCCACGCTGCTATGATCTACGCTGCACGCGTGGTAGAACACGAGGATGTGTTTCCCCTGCCGTCACGGGGTGAACTAATGCCAGCATGAAGTTCCTGGTAGATGAATGCACGGGCACGTCGGTAGTAGCATGCCTGCGTGACGAAGGGTACAATGCTGTGGCTGTGGTAGAGGTAATGCCAGAAGCAGATGATGGGGAGATTCTGGATCGCGCGGTGTCCGAAGACCGGATTATGGTTACCAATGACAAGGACTTCGGCGAGATGGTCTTCCGCAGTGGGCGGGCGCATCGGGGCGTGGTATTGCTGCGTTTGCGAGACGAACGTGCGTTTGAGAGACAAACGAGCGGAGAATAAGGCGCGGATGATGAAAGTCGCGTTGGCGCAAGTTGGTGATGGGTTGCGCAACCATTACGTCGTAGTCACTGAGGCAGGGATTCGTGTTCGGAAGTAGGTGGCGGGCCGAGGTCTCTCTCAAAGCATGTCCTGAGCGTAGTCGAAGGGCATGTCCTGAGGGTAGTCGAAGGGCATGTCCTGAGGGTAGTCGAAGGAAGGGAATCTCGCTTACGTATACGTGGATCGAGGCGCAGGTGAAAGCGGCGCGCGGCATAGGATAGACTGTTTTGGCCGTTGTGGATGGGGGATGCTGGCAAGGAGGGATGGTCAATGGCTGCGGTCAAAGTGAATATCACCGGTGAGGGGCATATTCCCTTAGGGCCAGAAGTGCTGGCACGTGTCTATATGCGAGCCGGGGATGAGGTAGAGATCGAGCCGGTCGCGCGGGGCGTGCTTCTAGTCAAATCCATGACCCTGGTCCAGGAAGAAGCACGGCTGGCGCAGATTAGTCGGAAAATGGTGCATATCCGGGATAGCCTTGCGACGGCCGAAGGGTTGACACTTTCTGAAGTACTATTGGCTGCTCAATATGATCTGATTGACCCTGAGCAAGGGTATTGGTGGTCGGAAGAATGGCAAGCTGGGGAACGCGAGGTGGAGGAGGAGAGGGAAACGGAGCAAGTGGAGGCCTTTGAAAGCGTTGACGCGCTGCTAGCAGACCTACATTCGCAGTAGCGCAATGGAGCAAGAGACCTTCGATGAAGATACGTCGCAGCGAGCACTTCAAAAAGTCGTACCAGAAGTTGTCGCCAGTGTTGCAGAAACGAGTAGATAAAGCATTGATGCTATTGGTGATGAACGTGCGACATCCCTCTTTGAGAATCAAGAAGATCCAGGGCACTGATGACATCTATGAGTTGAGAGTGACAAGAAGCTATCGGATCAGCTTTGAGACCGAAGAGGACGGGTGTTTCTTGCGCAAAGTGGGGAAGCACGATGATTTGCTGCGGCGCCCTTGATGGTATCTGGAGACGCCAGGCCCATGTCGAAACGATGACTCCTTGTAGAAGCACTACCTGCGGCAGCGACATGGTGGACGGGATCTACATGCTGACGCAGTATGACCCTTCGACAGAGTTTATCCTGAGCTTGCCGAAGGGTTAATCCTGAGCTTGTCGAAGGGCTCAGGACACCGCCTTGAGGGCGCTGTCAACATCGGCTGCCCCCAATACGTGACTGTGGATGAGTTGGTTTGCTGGTACGGGCTGGCAGGGGGCGAGGCACCCATTATGCCCTGGCCGGATGAAGGGCTTTTGAAAGGATTAGCCAACCACAGATTACACAGATTACACAGATTGCTAACCACAGATATTAAAGTTTTAATCCGTGAAATCTGAGAAATCTGTGGTTCGTGAAATCTGTGGTTC
>JAKLPW010000420.1 GCA_022013675.1 Anaerolineae bacterium
CCCAAGGAATCGTAAGAGCAGACCCAAGGAGTTGTAGGGGCAGACCAGCGTGTCTGCCCCCAAGCAGGCCAATGTGCCTGCCATCAAGCAGACCAGCGTGTCTGCCCTCAGATCAGGGATACACAGAACCGTGGAGGTATGGAGATGATTGTAGCTGAGAGAAAACCTCTTGAGGAGATCAAGGGGATGATCGCCGATGATCGAAAAGTGCTGATCCTTGGCTGCGGCACTTGCGTCGCGATTTGCTTCGCTGGAGGAGAGAAGCAAGTCGGCCTGCTAGCCACAGAGCTGCGCATTGCCCGGCAAATGGAAGGCAACCCCATCGAGATCACCGAGGAAACGGTAGAACGTCAGTGCGAGTGGGAGTTCGTTGACCCCGTGGAAGAGAAGGTACGAGGCGCCGATGTCATTCTCTCCATGGCCTGTGGCATCGGAGTACAGACGATGGCAGAGCGATTCCCAGGAGTGCGGGTAGTCCCCGCCCTGAACACCTCTTTCCTGGGCCAGCCAGTCGAGCAAGGCGTCTGGAGCGAGCGCTGCCTCGCCTGTGGCGACTGCGTCCTCGGCAGCACAGCCGGGATCTGCCCCATCGCCCGTTGCGCCAAGAGCTTGCTCAATGGCCCCTGCGGTGGCTCTCAAGAGGGCAAATGCGAGGTCAACTCTGATCTAGAGTGCGCCTGGCAGCTCATCTATGATCGCCTTAAAGCTATGGGACGATTGGATGACATGATAGAAATCACGCCACCAAAGGATTGGTCTGCCGCCCACGACGGAGGACCACGCACAATCGTAAGGGAGGATCTGAAGATATGATAGTAGGCAGCAATCTCGAAAAAATCCTCTCCAGTGGCGCGTTTGCCGTCACGTCGGAGCTGGGTCCCCCAAAGAGCGCCGACAGAATTGTTATCGAGCGCAAGGTGGACATTCTCAAAGGGTATGTAGACGCCGTCAACATCACCGATAACCAGACCGCCGTGGTGCGCATGTCGAGCATCTCAGTAGGTGCCATGCTCGTACCCATGGGACTGGAACCCATTGTCCAGATGACCTGCCGAGATCGCAATCGTCTGGCCATTCAGAGCGATCTGCTGGGAGCCTCGGCACTTGGTATCCGCAATCTCCTGAACCTGACAGGTGATCACGTTAAGTTTGGCAATCACCCGCAGTCCAAAGGAGTCCATGACTTAGACTCCATGCAACTTCTGCAGATGGTCAAGAACATGCGAGACAACAAGACCTTTCAGTGCGGTGAGGAAATGGATGTCGAACCGCGATTCTTCATCGGGGCCGCTACCAATCCATTCGCTGACCCCTTCGACTATCGTCCCCTCCGACTGGCTAAGAAAATCGCC
>JAKLPW010000421.1 GCA_022013675.1 Anaerolineae bacterium
TCGTCCCCAGCCTGACAGAGGCGCAGGCGTTGACAGGGAGGGACGAGCCGGAGGACATTGGGCGCGCCTTGCTGGATCACGGCGTAGGCACCGTTGGCCTGAAGATGGGCGCCGCTGGATGCCTGGTGATGACCGACACCGGCGAGTCGTTGCGCATGCCAGCCTTCGAGGTGAACGTGATGGATGCTACAGGGGCGGGCGATGCCTTTGCCGCGGGCTTCATCGCCGGCGTATGGCAGGCAGGGTTCCAGGAGCCTCATCCACTGGCCGGTGTCATCCCACACCGTATCCAGGAAGGTCGTCACGCCCATCGATCTGGCCCTCCCCAGAAGCTCAGCAGTTGGCTCGCCATCCATGCCCGGCAGGACCAGTGCGCCGGCAACGTGCACAATGGACGCGCGCTCGATTACGCCCCAATCGACGTCCTCCAGGGTCAGCCGGGCGTTGGCACCGATGCAGTGCACAAAGCGCCGCTCACCATCTGTGTCAACCATGACCATGGTAACCGAAGTGCCAATCTCCGGATCGCGCGAGACACTTCCTACGCCAATGCCGCGGCTATGCAGCTCACTCAGTAGGAAGTCTCCAAACGCGTCAGGGCCGATTCTGCCAGTCACCTCCACGGGAACGTCCAGCCGCGCCAGGGCCGTGGCAGTGTTGATTGCGCAGCCTCCTGTATGGAGACTCATCTCATCGACTAACACCAGCCGACCCCGATCAGGCAGCGCCTTTAAGGGCCGCCCGACGACATCGGCGACCAAGATCCCGAGACAGACAACCGATTTGCCTCCGTCCATAGTACCTCTCTTACTCATTCCCACACGACCAGCTTCCCAGTCATCAAAATCGGACCAACAAGCCCCCAGATCATGATGAGTCTAGCTGCAAGCTTGGCTCACAGCGCAAGACGATCTCCGTCTGCACTGCATAGATACCAGCGCGCTACCGCCAGGTGCCAAGAGATGACTAACGCGTTGGCTCGTCAGCAGCCGGCGTATGGGCCACCTATCCGCCAGGCCGATAGTGCCTGCCATAGTCGTTGACCAGCAGATACAAGGGTGCTTCATCTTCCTCAATCTGGGGGAAGCGCCCGACGGGTTCGTAGAACCGATTGTCGGTGTTGTCATTATTCACCATCGACACCTCGCCTACCAGCACACGGCTCTCGACCCCCCAGAACTTATGATAGCCACAGGGTGGCAAAGTGATGCTCTCACCAGGATTCAGCATCACCGTCCCTCCTGCTTCGAGAGTACGCAAAACTCCATCCATGCTCACGACCACATCGGTGTCAGCCAGTCCTTCATCCTCAGTTGCGTTGTACAGTTGCATGGCCAGCTTCCCACCACCCCGATTGATGATATCCTCAGTCTTGTCCCAGTGAAAGTGCAATGGCGTCACCTGGCCAACGCCGACCACCATGATCTTCTCAGCGTAGAGCTTGCCCCTCCCAGCTCTCAAGTTCTCCAGGGTACCATTGCGAAGGGTGAACAGGAACAGACCCACTCTCTCGAAATCGCTTGATCCGAAATCGGTGATGTCCCAGCCAAGCTGTCGATCAACGATCTCGCGCACCTCGCCGCCCTTGGCACCCCAATCTCCTGTTTTCCAGTAAGCAAACGGAGGCAAGCGGAACTTGTGCTCCCTGAGAAAAGCATCGGCATCGCGCATGATCGCATTGACTTCTGATCGCTTCATGTCAGTATCTCCTTTTTGAGCGGTCTCCAGCCACAAACACCACAAGTCCCCCTAAGAGCAATCCCTCTCAATTCGTGGCGAAGACTTAACGCAGACTAGTTCGTGTCCTCCGTGCCTAGGTAGCGGAAACAGCCTTCACTTCTATCAGGGACCCGAAGAAACCCTTCTCGTGTAATTCGTGACGAACACTCAACGCGAACCACTTCCTGTTCTCCGTGCCTCCGTGGTGGAAACAGCCTTCACTTCTATCATGAATCTGATGAATCCCTTTTCGTGTACTTCAAGTAATTCGTGACGAAAAACTACACAATCAACGGATTCGTCCAGGCACGATTACCCTTTCGGTCGACCACCTCCACCCGCACGAAACCCGCCTTCTCCTTCAATGTGAACTCCACGCGCTTCATCTCCTCGCCCCCGTCAGCGTAGAAACTGCGACCGCGCCAGCTCGAGCAGACGAAGTGTACTTCAGCCACCGGAGAACAGCAGAGAACTACTTTCCCGTCGTCAATGTGCAGATCTTCAATCACTGGGCCACAAGAAGCGTAGTAGCGGCCCCTCCGCAATGCTTCCATCACCGCCGGGACCGTAAGACTCTCCGCCTTGATCATCGTCCAGCCCATGAAGATGTCTCGACCCCGGTGAGTATCATCCACAGCCACGGCTGGGATCATCCGCCCCTGGTTCAGAATATTGTCCCAATGAACCGAGGCGAATTCCTTGCCAACATCCCAGCAGGAAGCATTGAAGACCTCGATGGCGATACTCCCGCGCACTGATAGTAGGTGGTCGATGGTCAGTCCAGACCAGTAGGGGTGGGCGAGGATCACCTCGCCTCCAGCTTGCTTCACCAGGGCAATCCTGGCATTAACGTCAGTCTCGCGGGGGAACTCGAAACCATGAGGAACGTTCAGACAGACGAGATGATACCGCTCGTAATGGCCGGGACAGACCGGGTCGGTCTCCGTGCCGCTCACCACCAGTAGCTCCTCCGAGGATAGCCCCTCAACGTCGCTGGTCTGATCGTGGTCAGTGATAGCAAGAATCTGGTAGCCTTGCTCACGATACTGCTGCACCCGCTCCTCGACGGTGGCTTCTCCATCGGAAGTCGTGGTGTGGGTGTGAAGATTGGCCTTGTACCA
>JAKLPW010000422.1 GCA_022013675.1 Anaerolineae bacterium
AACGCTATGGCTTCCGATCTCGAAGGCGCGGTACGGGACTTGCAAGCTGAGCGTGACAAGGTCACCGATCTGTTGAAGGAACGGCGGCAGCTCATCGCCAACGTGTCCCACGAACTCAGGACTCCTGTAGCAACGGTACGGGGCCATCTCGAGTCGGCTCTGGATGGCTGGGGGGATGCTCCTCCGCGGACACTCAAGCACGATCTGGAGGTCATGCAGGGAGAGGTCACTCGACTGCAGCGCCTGATCGATGATCTCTTCACTCTGTCGCGCGCTACGGTCCTGGCTCTTGATCTGGAACTGACGCCGACAGATGTGGCTGAGATCGTGGCCCGCTGCGTGGAGGCGATTGCTCCGCTGGCCTGGCGATCAAGGCGGGTCGAGGTGGTTTGCGAGGTGCCACCGGACCTGCCTCGCGCGAGGGCCAACGCAACCAGGCTGGAGCAAGTGCTCGTCAACCTGTTGCACAATGGAGTCCGCCACACTTCACCAGGGGGCATCGTCGCTGCCGTGATCTCGGTCGAAGAGGACTCCGTCCGGGTTGACGTTCGGGACACGGGCGAGGGCATCCCACCAGACGAACTGCCTCACATATGGGAACGTTTCTACCGAGGAGGGACGGCCCGCACCGAAGAGCCATCGGGCGCTGGTCTGGGCCTGGCCCTGGTCAAGGAGCTTACCGAGGCTATGGGAGGGTCAGTGAGCGTCGAGAGCATCGTTGGCAGGGGTAGCTGCTTTACCATCCGATTGCCCAAAGCCTGAGAAAGCAGGGGCCTGGTTTTCTAGAGGGGCGCGTTGTGGACGCGCCCCTCTTTCTTTCTGCGACAGAACTGCGACAGAACGGAGATAAGGAAAAGACATCTACATGGTATCCTATGAGCACAGAAGCTCACAGACAAGAAATCAGGGAGAACACCCAGGGCGAGGGGTTGCCTGAGCGATCTGCTTGCTGTTGCGGACCGGAGAATAGTACACTCAGCGGACCTCCTCCGTCAGTTTCTTGCCCAAAGGGGATCGTCAGGTCCCCGTCGGGAGCGCTGATTTTTACGCAGATTGCCTGTCCTGAGCGCGCCGAAGGGCCAGGATCTGGCGATCCTTGACGAGCGCAAAACCGGTGGAGGATCTATGCCATCGTGTACAAGCTGTTCGAGGAGGTGAGAGATGGGCAAGGGCATAGGCGCAATGTCGAAGGCCGAAATGTCAAGGAAGGGGGAAAGCACAGGGATCGAATTCGCGATCGCTACGTCCGGGTTAGTACGCCGTTTCGGTAGCCTCACCGCTGTGGATCACCTCGACTTGCAAGTGCCAGCGGGCAGCGTTTACGGTTTCCTGGGACCCAATGGTGCCGGAAAGACCACAACCATTCGCATGCTCCTGGGCCTGATCCGTCCTGATGCCGGGGAGGTACGGCTCTTCGGTTCGCCTCTGCGGAGGGAGCGTAACGCTCTCTTGAGGCGGGTGGGGGCTCTGGTAGACGTTCCGTCGCTTTATCCTCACCTGACCGGGCGCGAGAATCTGGAGGTGGTGCGGCGGCTTCTTGGGGGACGGAGGAAGGAGATCGACCGCGTGTTGCAAATCGTCAGGCTGGAGAGCAACGCCGATCGTTGCGTGCGGGAGTACTCGCACGGCATGAGGCAGCGACTAGGGCTGGCCCTGGCCCTTTTTGGCGAGCCGGATCTGCTGATTTTGGATGAGCCCACCAACGGCCTGGACCCGGCGGGCATGATCGAGGTGCGGGATCTAATTCGTCGGTTGCCCGAGGAAGCGGGCACCACCGTCTTCCTGTCGAGCCATCTGCTGGGCGAGGTAGAGCAAGTAGCAACCCACATCGGCATTATCCGTGAGGGACGGTTTCAGTTCCAGGGTACGCTACAGAGCCTTCAGTTGCAGATGCAGCCGCAGGTAGTCCTGGACGTAGATCGTCCAGACAGGGCCACGGATCTGCTGAGGCGGGCTGGCTGGACCGTGAGGAGCAATGACAACCGTCGCCTGGTAGTCGAGGCCAATGGGCCTTCCGACGCGGCGATGATCAACGCCCAGTTGGTTCAGGGGGGACTGAATGTATTTCACCTGGTCCTGGCAAAACCGTCACTAGAAGAAACATTCCTAAAACTCACCAACGGGGCATGAAGGAGGTCTAGATGGTATCCATGATTCGGGCCCTCGGGGCCGAGCGACTGAAGATGAAGCGCACATTGGCTCTGTGGCTGGCGATAATCGCGCCGGCAGTGATAGTGGGCTTGCAGTTTGCTGACGTGTTCATGCGAGGCCAATACTATCTGACAGAGGGGATGAATCCCTGGCCCTGGCTGGCTCGAAGAACGCTGGGCTTCTGGGCCTTACTGATGCACCCGCTCTTCGTGGCCCTGGAGACAGCACTGCTTGCTTCATTGGAACATCGCAACAATCACTGGAAGCATCTTTTCGCTCTGCCGGTTCCGCGATGGGCCATATACGTAGCCAAGCAGATCACGGGCATGGCTTTGATTGGCCTGAGTCTGGTGGCCCTGTCAGCATTCACCGTTGCCGCCGGATTCGTTCTGCGGTTCATCAGGCCGGGCTTGCACTTCGGGAACGATGTGCCCTGGCAGCAGATCCTGGGACAGTCGGGCAGGATCTTTCTAGCCTCTTGGCTGATTATCTCGCTACATACCTGGGTAGCGACGCGGTTCAAGAGCTTCACGTTGGCTTTGGGGTTTGGGATAGCCATGACGATCATCGGTTTCATGGTGATCCTTGCAGATTGGGGAAGGTTCTATCCTTGGGCTCTGCCCCTCATCGTATCGGATGCGTTTGTGAAAGATGCACAGCCCATTGCAGAGCTCATGCTGGGTAGCCTTGGAGGGGTGATAGTGGCAGTACTGGGAGGTTGGGAGTGCATCCGGCGCGACGTGCTGTAAGGCGCATCTCGGTGGCGGAAGTGCGGTTCTGGGAGCAGGGAGGCGACTGGGGAGTCGGGTCCGCGATCCGACAGGAGCAACCGTTGGGATCAGGCACCCTCCCGCGGGGTCTAGCTGCCATGGAAGTTGCGCAACAGGAGAAAGCCAACTGTGATGAAAATCTTCTTCTGCCAGAGATCCTGCGGGAGGGTAGACTAGTGACCAGGTAAAAGCCTGGCCACTTGGCCGGTCTCTTGACTCCCCGGTTGGCTGATGCGCCCGGGAGATATTCGTGCTACACTAGGAATGGAAGCTGCGTGATAATACGTTCTGTGCTATAATAGGCGAATTGTGGGAGTGCAGACCTCCGAGGTTTTGGCTGCAACCCTGGAAGCTCCTGTGTCAGGAAGCCGGTGTGTGAAGCGACAGAGGCGACACACAACGGAAACCTCGGAGGTCTTGGTGCAGGGGTCAAACGGCGGAACTTTCTGTGCTCCAGATACGTCTATAACCTTAGTACCTCGCGCGTCCCGTTGAGACCATAATTGGGAGACCATGCTTAGGAGAAGAGAGACATGAGTTGTTTGACTCGCCTCATAGGTATAGCAGTGGCCATCGCCCTGTTGGGCACGGCCCTACTCGGCTGTCAGGGGAAATCCTCCAGTAATCCCTCCGAATTAGTGCCAACGACAGCTTCTGTCACACGGTGCAAGATAACCGAGGTGATCAACCTCTCCGGCCAGGTATCGCCCCTCGATTCGAGAGAGCTGCGCTTCGACACCGTGGGAGGGCGCGTCGAGGAGGTATTGGTCGAGCCTGGTCAGGTTGTGGGTGCCGGTGATGCACTCATCCGGCTGGATACCTCCGAGTTGGAGCGCAAGCTTCGCGAGGCGAAAGCTGATCTGGTAGTAGCAGAGGCGCAGGTGGCGGAGGCTGAGACGTCGGTGTCTCCAGCGCGGATAGCGTTGGCAAAGGCCGAGTTGGCCAACGCGGAGTACCAGCTCGCGGCGGCCAAGCTCGAACTGGACCTGGCCACTGCGGCGGGGCTGACTCCTTTGGAGGAGGCTGTGGCAGACAAACAGGCCGCCTTGCAGGAGGCACAGGATAGTCTCGTGCTCCAGGAGCTAACCGCTAGCCAGACCCAGATTCGCGACCTCGAATACCAGCAGGCGTTCTTCCAGCGAGCCCTGCGGGACTTGAAGCCAGGCGAGGATCCAGCGGAGCTAGAGAGAGCGCTCAAGTCAGTGGAGCACGGTTTGGCCAGCGCCCGTACGGCACGCGAAGAGACCCTGGCCAGAGAGCGCGATGCTGTTGCGAAGGCTGAGGAGGAGCTGGAGATGGCTCAGTTGGCTCTCGATCGGGCTCGATCCGGTGAATCCGATCCGGTGATCGAACACCGGCTGGCTCACCAAAGAGCTCTGGCATCTCGCGAAAAAGCCCAGGAGCGACTGGAAGAGCTGATGGTGGGAACGGATTCCGAAGCGGCGGAACAGACCAGGACAATTCACGAGGCAGCTATAGCTAAGGTGGAGGGCGCGCAGGCCAACATCGAAGCGGCCACTCTGAGGGCCCCCATCGACGGGGTGGTGTTTGACGTGTATGTGGAGCCTGATGCCTGGATCAGTCCCAGCGATCTGGTCGTCTACCTGGCCGATCCCAGCGAGCTGCACATCAAGGCCCAGGCCTCCGATGTGGATGTAGTACATCTGAGCGTGGGGCAGCAGGTGCGCGTGTCCTTCATGGCTAATCCGAGGCAGTTCACCGTTGGCAAGGTGATCGGTGTTGCGGAGCGAGGTCAAACGATGGAAGGCATGGTAACGTACGAGGTGGAGGCCGTCCTGGAAGAGACCTTTTCGTACGTCTTGCCGGGCATGATGGCCACGATGCGCGTGCTGATAGGCGAACGGGATGACGTGCTCAGCGTCCCCGCCGCTGCGATCCAGTACAACCGGCGCATGGAACCCATCGTGTCCGTGCAGACCGCCGACGGTGAATGGCAGGATCAGCCGGTGCAACTGGGCATGAACGATGGCATCATGGTCGAAGTGCTCTCTGGTCTCCAAGAGGGGCAGACGATAGCCATGCCCGTGTTCAGTCCCTGGACACCTGGGCAGGGAGGGATGCCGCCCGAGGTCATGGAAGAAATGCCTACGCCAGCGCAATCAAGTGAGGAATAGACCAATGGCCCGAAACAAGAAAAATAGTCGTTCGAGCGTCACTCGTCGCCGTCTGAAATGGATAGGCATTGTCGCCCTGGTTGTCGTACTGGTCGTGGGGGGCATCCAGCTTGTCACCTCTGTGGGTAATTCCCTGAAATCCACCTTCACTGGTGGTCATGTAACCAGGGGAGGGGTGGGGCAGGTGGAGCAGGTTCCCGTGAAACGGGGTACGGTCACCGATGCGGTCATGGCCTTTGGCCGGGTCGCACCGATGAGAGTGGAGAGTCTGG
>JAKLPW010000040.1 GCA_022013675.1 Anaerolineae bacterium
ACCAGGCGGATTCTGTAGCGCCCCGGCATGTCCTTCAACTCTTTCGCCTCACTCGGGCGAGGGTCATGGGCCAGGGAGTTCACGATGTGCCGCGCCCGTTGGCGCACATAGCCGGGCAGTCGGCGTAGCTCCTTCTTGGCGGTCTCGGTGACCCTAAGCCGGTAGGTCATCTACGTCAGCCTCAGCCCAGTCGGTCACCTTTTCCTCGCCCGCAGCAATGCGGGCCTCGATCTCAGCGACCGCCCGCACGTCGTCGGCCTCCTCCATGACCTCGGCCACGTACTCTACCAGCGCAGCACGCACTACCTCGGAGACGGTATCTCCCCTCAGCGCTGCCACTGCCTTTGCCCGCCGCCGTAGCGTCTCGGGTAATTTGACGGTCAGCTTTGCAACCATAGCGTTCTTTCCTCCTGTTGTCCGTACAGCCGTATCATACCACAACTGCGCCATGCATGTCAAATCGCTCTGTAATCGCTTCTCCCGAGAAGACCATCAGCTTTCCCTAGCAGCCAGTCTTGCTCCCCGCGCCTCTGTGCTTTGCCCCCTCCACTTCGCCAGGTTCGGTAGTGCGCGGCTGGCAGGGCGAGATCTACGGGTTAAGCACCAGCGGGAAGAGCACCAGGTAGATATCGGGTGTAGCCGTTGGAGTGTGGGTTGCTCTGTCTAGGTTGGCGTCAGGATGCTCGTAGCTGTAGGAGTGCTTGGCGGCCCTGGTGTCACGGTAGGTGTCACTGGCGTGGCCGTCGGCGTCTCGGTTGGCGGCGCCATGACATCGTAGAAGAGCGTCATTCCGACCAAGCCGTTGGGCGGATGGTCGAACTCAACGCTAAAATCATACCTGAGGCTGAACCTTCAGTCTATGAGAACAAGGGACGCTGAAGCGCCCTCGTGGACGGTGTGGGGATGCGCTTCAGCATCCTTTTGTTGTACGCCTGCGCGCTGCCCATACTGCAGTGTCACCGTTCCTAGCCCAAGCCGCACTGAGCGAGCAGAGAAGATGTGGGGTGTTCTGCTCAGTGCCCTCTTCGTGTACTCGGTGCCTCCGTGGTCAGTCGTCTTCCAGCCCGCAGGGCTTCGCCTTCTCAGCCCGACGGCTTCAGCCTCGGGCGGGCCTCCCACCGCGACCTCGGTCAGGAGACCTTCGCCCAACGGAGAGCCCCCTTCCCCAACCCGCAGGGCTTCGCCCTCTCAGCCCGACGGCTTCAGCCTCGGGCGGGCCTCCCACCGCGACCTCGGTCAGGAGATCTTCGCCCAACGGAGAGCCCCCTTCCCCAGCCCGCAGGGCTTCGCCCTCTCAGCCCGACGGCTTCAGCCTCGGGCGCACCTCTCACTGCGGCCTCGGTCAGGAGACCTTCGCCCAACGGGGGAGCCCGCAGGGCTTCGCCCTCTCAGCCCGACGGCTTCAGCCTCGGGTGTGCCTCTCACCGCGGCCTCGGTCAGGAGACCTTCGCCAACAGAGATTATCGCCTTCGCCAATGCCTCGGTCAGGAGACCTTGGCCAACAAAGACCAACGGAGATTAGCGCCGCCTTCGCCGAACCAAGTCCCACAACCACGACACCAAACCCACCACAACAATCGCCCCCGCGACCACCTCGACGATGACCGGCCTATCATACAGCCGCACGCCCCAGCGGAGATCCTCCGTCTTCCCCAGCCCCAGTGACCAGCGCTTGACCTGCGGCTCCGCGAAGCTCGACGTGAAAGTGACCTCGTAGTCAATGCGACTCTCATCCCGTTGCCGCTGCCAGAGGCGAGCGTACTTCTGGAGCAGTCCCAGAGAAACGTCTCGCAGCGCCTTCTCCCGCTCCTCCTCTGGATTCTGGGCTTGCAGGTCCATGATAGCCCAGTTGGTCCTCTCTCGAGCTGCATCCAGCGCCGTGGCCGGCGCAATCAGGTCTACGCCCTCACGGTATCCGCCATCCATAACCATGGGAATCTCCGCCTGGGCAACCCACACAGAGCGCGGAATCAGGGCGCTGCGAATCAGCACCAGCGTGGGATCTTCCGTTTCAGGAGGAAACACGTCTGCCACTCTACCCAGGACTTGGCCCAACTGATCCGAATCCTCGTACGATATCCGCACCAGCAACGCCGGATCGCCTCCCTCGGAAGCCCCCCGGGATGCATCACAACCCTGGACGGCGCTCAACGACGCTGCAAGCTCGTCCAGTTGCTCTTCTAGTGCCAACGCATCCCCAAAGGGGGTAAAGACGAAACTCCCCTGTCGCTCTTTTGCTGTCGTACTGATCCGCCCATGGAAGGAGAGACTAAGAGGGCGATATTTGGCAAACCTGGGAATCGGGTCTTCCCCCATCTGCTCCGCCACGATCCCCAGCGCTTCGTCTATCTGTCCACTGCCCAACAGAGACGCCGTCCAGGCCATGTAGATAGTCTCTATCTCCTGCTTGATAGTCTCTTCCAATTGAGGGCGCTCGTCGGCAGAGGAGAATTCCAGAGCCTTGTTGAAGTAAGTGAGAGCCATCCGGTAGTCGCCCTGCTGACGCGTCGCCACAGCGAGTTGTTGATAGGTCTCGACCAGCTTATCACGGATGGCGCTGTCACCCGGTCGTTGGGCCAGTGCACCCCCCAGAGCCTGCGAGGCCAAGCTGAGGTAGTGATGCCCGCCGTGCTCGTCAAGCTCGGCCTGGGCAAGATAGAGGGTAGCCTTGTCCAGATATGCCTGCACGAAGGTGGGGTCCAGATTCTGCGCTTGCAGTAGGTGACTGAGGATCTCGGCGTGGAAGTCGGGCTGTCCCGGGCTGGCAGGCTGGTCAGGGGGATCCAACTGCCAGTAGAGCGATGCCAGACGATAGTGCTCCTCGGCGGTGGCTTCCCCTGCAGCGATTGCCTGCCGCGTAGCGTGGATGTCGTGCCACAGACCTGGCGCGATCAATCGCAGCCTGATTTCTCCCTGGGGCTCAAATCCCTCCCCATCCCACGTGATAGACCGGCCATCGAAATCCGCTGGCAGGGGTTCTTGCTCCAAGAACTGATCTGGGGTCGTAGGATGGGGGAGATGGACCGTGACCCGCACGCTGCCCAGCGATCCAACCCAGGTGGAGGCAGGCTCCCATATGTAGCGCAGCTCCACCACTGGCGCTTCGCCCAGGTCCAGGCTGTATTCCAGGTCTACACGGATCTTCTGTTGAGCTGCCAGCTTCAGGCTGACCACGTATGAGGGCCGCGTAGCCACTGGCGGATCAAGTTGCACGGCCTGACCATCTACGGTCACGCTCAGGCCCTGATAGCTGATCAGGTCGAAAGCCGGATCACCGTCCAGCCAGAGAGGAAAGCCAAGCTGAAATTCGACCGACCCAGTGGAGTCGGTGTTGCGCAACCGGTACTGGCACTGGACACTGGCGAAGGTCCGCCCGTTCACGTCCTTCAGGTAGGCATCCACCTGCAGAGAGGTCATCTCCACCGCCACATCCTGCGCCAGCGAGAGGGGCGCGACTCCCAGGGGAGGCGGAGAGGCTGCCACGACAGGAGAGGGGGCATAGAAGCTTAGTCCCACCCAAAGTAGAAGCGCCAAAAAAATCACAACTCTGCAACGACTCGATGGAATCATGCTTGTTACACTTTCTCCACTGATTAATGAGACCGCCTCAAGCCTTGCCCACACGCAGCATAGGCCGCTATCTGACTCTGAGGTAATCTTAGCATAGAGACTGCTTTCTGGCAAGCAAAACCGTAGGGGCACCGCTTGCTGTGCCCTCGCCTGCTGTGCCCTTCCCATCCCGCGCAGCTCGAACTTGCAAAACCCGCCCTTTGTGGTATAATAATCCCTGAAGGCGGGCAAGTAGCTCAGCTGGTTAGAGCGCCACGTTGACATCGTGGAGGTCGTAGGTTCGACTCCTATCTTGCCCATACGACAACAAGAATGCTATCTCGAAGACGGGAACCCAAGGGGGGTAACTGGCAATTGCTGGTGCCCCCTTTTTTCGACTATGAACGGGATGAGATCGAAAGAGACCTCGGAGGTCTATGCTGCGCATAACATGGATCGAATCTGTCCGGTTCCAAGCTACTGTGAGCCGGCTGTCATCCTGAGGAAGACCTCCGAGGTCTGGCCGTGTGTCGTTTTCAACACTCTGCTAGGGCGCTTCTCTTTTATCTCATAGTGTGGTAAAATAGAGGCGTCGGCGAAACATGTCCATCAGCGTAGGGAGCCAGGTATGACTCTGATCTCGCGCCTTGTGCGTGTTGATCTCTTCTCTTCCCTCACAGATGAGGAGCTGCGGCGGGTTGCATCCATTGTCAAGCTCGTGCGCTATCCCCGTGGCTACTATCTCTGCCGTAAGGGCGAACCCTGCTCCTCCTTCTACATCCTCGATTCCGGTGAGGCCATTGCCCGCACCACGGACGAGTACGGAGCAATGAAGCCCGTGGAGTACCTCAGGCCCGGAAGGACACTGGGACAGACTTATTTCCTTTCGGGAAAGCCCTGGACTGCCACCGTAGAGGCAACAACCGACGTTGAACTGCTCCGCATTGACGCCGCTGAGTTCGAACTCGTGCTATCCGAATTTCCGGCCATGCTAGACAGACTCCGCGTAGACCTAGGGATACCACCAGCACCTCTGGCGCGTCGTTTTGCATGGCAAGAGCCAGGCGAACGCACCATCTGGTTCAGTCGCCGGCACAAGTGCTTCCTGCTGAGCAAGCTGGCAAGTCCCATCTTGTCGGCCATTTCTCTGGTTATCGGCTCCTACCTTCTTAACATCGAGGATTTCCTTGCCCCTGCCGTCCTGGTCGTCTTCGTGGTCGTCTTCTCCGCAGTGGTCGCCCTATGGGCTGCCTGGGAATGGCTTGACTGGGCCAACGATCACTTCATCGTCACCAGTCGCCGGGTCATACACACGGAGTGGGGCCTACTGGGTCGCAGGGAACGCTCGGAGGCCTCATTGGATAAGATCCAGAACCTGAATGTCGTGCGCAGCGGCGCTACAGCGAAGGCGCTAGGATTTGGGAACCTCATCATAACCACAGCATCGGCCTCCGGGGGCATCGTCTTCGACCGCATCCCAGACCCCGAAAAGGTACGCGGTATCATCTTCCAGCAGGTTGATCGCAGCAAGGCCTGGTCCAAGACCACACAACAGGATGAGATACGAGAACACCTGGCTCACCGTCTGGGACTTGGCCATGACGGAGACCCAGGAAGAGCCCTGCTTCGACCAGAGGAGACCGCCATCTCACCGCCTGAGGGCAGGAGGAGCATCTTGGGATGGATACTTGGGTGGAGGTCACCATTCGCGGTGCGTATCGAAGAGGATGGCAACGTAGTCTGGCGCAAGCACTGGGTCGCGCTGGTGCGGGAGCTCGGCAAATCCCTTGTCGTCATGCTCCTGCTGGTGCTTCTACGATTGGTCCCTATCACACAGATACCCTTCATCGACGAGATCCCGGCAAACCCGTACTCGCTGGTACTATACGGGCTAGGGGCAATTGTCCTGGCCTGGATGTACTACCAGTACGTAGACTGGAAGAACGACCTCTACATGATCACCCCTGATCGTATCGTGGACATGGAGAGAAGCCCTTTAAGACTCCATGATACGCGGAGGGAAGCTAGTCTGGCTAATATCCAGAACGTCAGGGCCACCCGGCCAGGCCTGCTGGCGTCCATCTTCAACTACGGGAAGGTGGTGATTGAGACCGCAGGACAAACAGGCAGCTTCGAGTTCATCGACATAGCCGATCCCCCGGGCGTGCAGCGGGACATCTTCGAGTACATGGAGCGATACCGGGAGCGGCAGCGGGGACTGGAAGGCAGAAGGCGTCGGGACGAGATGGAGGACTGGATTGATGCCTATCATAGCCTGCGGTAGACACCTGCGCGGCGGGAGCCCTCCGGCGGAAACAGGTAGTCATGGATCTCGCTTAGCAATGCCGACTTCCCAGGCGCCAGGTATCGGACCAGTCTGCGTACACATTTCCCACCCGCGTAGCTTTGAGGGGGGTAGAAGAGGAGGGTCTATCGAGAAGGAACGACAAGGATGAGGGCAATGGGTTAAGGAAGTCAGAAATCGAATCTCAAGGGCACTATAAAAACTAAGGAGGAACGGAATGTCGACCCACTTCAAGTGGTTCAAAGTATTCGGAATCGTGTTGCTGTCTATGGTACTGGTCACGGTGGCGAGCTGTAAGCCAGCCCCCGAGCCCACTCCAACGGCTGTACCGAAACCGACGAAGGTTGCAACGGCGCAGCCAGTGCCAGTAGAGAAGCTCAAAGTCGCCTTCGTCTACGTCGCACCCATCGGAGACATGGGCTGGACCTATGCCCACGATGAGGGACGTCTCCAACTAGAAAAGGAACTAGGTGTTGAAACCGCCTACATCGAGAACGTACCTGAAGGCCCCGACGCCGAGCGCGTGATCCGCGACTTCGCGCAGAAGGGCTACAACATCATCTTCACCACCAGCTTCGGCTTCATGGATCCCACCATCGCCGTGGCTGCCGAGTTCCCCGACGTGGTCTTCGAGCATTGCTCCGGCTACAGGACCGCCGAGAACGCCGCCACCTACTTCGGACGCATGTACCAGCCGCGCTATCTCTCAGGACTCGTGGCAGGCAAGATGACCAAGTCGAACATGATCGGTTACGTGGCTGCCTTCCCGATCCCCGAGGTCCTGCGAGGCATCAACGCCTTCACCCTGGGCGTGCGGGAAGTGAATCCAGAGGCCAAGGTGCACGTGGTCTGGACCAACACCTGGTTCGACCCCGTGAAGGAGAAAGAAGCCGCCGAAGGGCTCCTCGATCTGGGCGCTGACGTCATCGCTCAGCACCAGGATACTCCTGAGCCCCAGAAGGCTGCCGAGGAACGTGGGGTCTACGGCGTGGGCTATGACTCCGACATGAGCGTGCAGGCCCCCGGAGCCGTCCTCACCAGCCCCGTCTGGCATTGGGACGTCTACTATCTGGATACCGTCAAGGCCGTCATGGACGGCACCTGGACATCCCACGAGTACTGGGGAAGCATGAAGGACGGCGTCGTAGGCCTAGCGCCCTACGGTCCCATGGTTCCAGACGATGTCAAGGCACTGGTCGCGCAGTGGGAAGCCAAGATCATCAGCGGCGAATGGGACGTCTTCACCGGCCCCATCAAGGGACAGGGGGGCCAACTGGCAATCCCAGCCGGGCAGGCCATGACCGATGGCGAAATGCTTGGTATGAGTTGGTTCGTCGAGGGGGTGGTAGGAGAAGCTCCCGGCGAACCGCCTGTGGCCGAGGTATCGGCTGAGAAGCTGAAGGTCGCCTTCGTCTACGTTGGGCCTACGGGCGATCTCGGCTGGACCTATGCCCACGACCAGGGACGCTTGTATATGGAGAGTGAGCTCGATTATGTCGAGACGGCCTACAGCGAGCTGGTAGCAGAGGGTCCGGATGCCAATCGGATCATCCGTGACTACGCCGAGAAGGGCTTCGACGTCATCTTCGCCACCAGCTTCGGCTACATGTCCGATGTCATCGAGGTCGCGGCGGAGTACCCCGACGTGGTCTTCGAGCACTGCACCGGCTACATGACTGCGGATAACGCGGGTATCTACGATGGCCGTGGCTACCAGGGCTGGTACCTGGCCGGGATCGCGGCAGGCAGCGTGACCAAGAACAACTCTATTGGCTACATCGCCCCCTACCCGATACCCGAGGTAGTTCGCAACATGAACGCCTTCACCCTGGGCGCGCGCTCGGTCAACCCCGACGTCCAGACCCACATCATCTGGCTCAACGCCTGGGTGGACCCGCCCAGGGAGCGCCAGGCCGCCGAAGCTCTCCTGGACCTGGGCTGCGACGTCATCGCTCGGGAGAGCGACTCGACGGAGCCAGACAAGCTAGCCCAGGAGGAGGGCATCTACTGCGTGGGCTACAACGCCTATGTGCCTGACGTGGCCCCCGACGCCCTCCTGACCTCGCCCATCTGGAACTGGGGCATCTTCTACAAATCCGCCGTCGAGAACGTCAAGGCAGGAACCTGGACGAACGTGCCCTACTGGGGCGGGATCGCCGACGGGCTCCTGGACCTGGCTCCCTTCGGACCGGCCGTACCCGAGGATGCCAAGACGTTGATAGCGGCCAAGAAGGCCGAGATCGTCGCGGGCACTTTCGACGTGTTCGTCGGCCCCATCAAGGACAACACCGGTGAACTCAAGGTAGCCGACGGCGTGACCATGACCGACGGAGAGAAGCTCGGTTTCGACTGGCTGGTTGAGGGAGTCGTAGGCAATATCCCCTGATCACAGTGGTATGTGAACTTGGTTCCGGCAGACTGTGCGCAGTCTGCCGGAACCGTTTGCTGACGTATGCTGTTCGGCAAGGTCGTTCGTTCGGCAAGGTCTCCAAGCCGCCGCCGCCTGTTGCATAGTCGGTCTAGATCAGCTACTGGCCAGACTTCGGAAGTCTTGTCTCAGTATGTGGCTCCGAGACCTCCGAGGTTTCCTTGACGAGCTGGTTCATGGACCTAGCACCGCCTGTCCTACCAGAACACGCCCAGATCTGGCATCAAAACCTCGGAGGTCTGAACGCTTATCTGTAGCTCCGAGACCTCCGAGGTTTCTTTACGAGTTAGGCACATAGACTTTGCACCGCCTTTCCTACCAGGACATACCCAGATCTGACATCAGAACCTCGGAGGTCTGAACGCCTCGGCTTCACACCATCTGATCAACGAAAGGTGGAACACCAACGTGAAAAGCGGACTCACGACCATCGAAATGCAGGGGATAACCAAGCGCTTCCCCGGGGTGCTGGCCAACGATAGCATAGACTTCGAGGCCCGCTCGGGAGAGGTGCACGCCCTGCTGGGCGAGAACGGAGCCGGGAAGAGCACCCTGATGAACATCCTCTCCGGCTTCTACCGACCCGACGAGGGGGCCATCTTCATCGAGGGGGAACGAGCTCTTCTGAAATCTCCCCGCGATGCACTTAAGCTGGGCGTGGGCATGGTCCACCAGCATTTCATGCTGGTAGACGTTCAGACCGTGGCCGAGAACATCGAGCTGGGCCGGGCAACGCCGCGCTTCGTGCTGAAGATGAGCGAAACCGAGCGCAAGATAGAAGGACTCTCGAAGGAGTACGGCCTTCAGGTGCACCCCAAGGCCCACATCTGGCAATTGTCGGTGGGCGAACAACAGCGCGTCGAGATCCTGAAGATGCTCTACCGAGGCACCAGGATCCTTATCCTCGACGAACCCACAGCCGTGCTCGCCCCCCAGGAAGTAGAGAGCCTCTTTGCCACCCTGCGCCGGATGACTGCCGAAGGGCACACCATCATCCTCATCACCCACAAGCTAGATGAGGTCATGGCCATCGCGCAGCGCGTGACAGTACTCCGCAAAGGCCGGGTGATCTCCACCGTGCCCACGTCGGAGACCGATCAGCGCGGGCTGGCCCGGATGATGGTGGGACGCGAGATCCTCTTCCGCGTAGCGAAGAAAGCCGTAGCTCCTGGGAAAGAGGTGCTGCGGGCGGAGAAGCTCTGCGCGATGAACGACAAGGGCCTGGATGCCCTGAAGGAAGTCTCTTTCTCCATCCGTCAGGGAGAGATCCTCGGCATCGCGGGCGTGGCCGGAAACGGTCAGCGGGAGCTGGCCGAGGTGATCACCGGACTGCGCCACGCCACCTCTGGCCGCGTCTGTGTAGGAGACAAGGAGACCACCAATTGCTCTCCATGGCGCGTCATCAAGGAGAAGGTGAGCCACATACCCGAGGACCGTCTGGGAGTGGGGCTGGTGCCCAACTTGCCCATCAGCGACAACGTGATCCTCAAGGGCTACCGTGACCCGCCGCTAGCGCGCGGGCCGTTCCTCAACGGCAGGTCCATCGCGGACTTCGCCCAAAACCTGATCGCCACTTTTGACATCGCTGCCCCAGACACTAACACCCCTGTTAGGCTCCTCTCCGGTGGCAATCTCCAGAAGACCATCCTGGCCCGCGAGATAAGCGCCGAACCGGACCTGCTGGTGGCCATGCACCCCACGAGAGGCCTCGACATCGGTGCCACGGAATCCGTGCGCAAGATGCTCCTGGAGCGCCGCGAAAAAGGGGCCGCCGTTCTGCTGATATCCGAAGACCTGGATGAAATCATCGCACTTAGCGACTGGATCGCCGTGCTGTTCGGGGGAGAGATCATGGGCATCCTGGACAGCACCAAGGCTCAGATTGAGGAAATCGGGCTGATGATGGCCGGGGTCAAACCTGCGGGAGAAGAGACCCCTGCACAGACACCGCCTCGGGAGGGAGTCCAATGAACATCCTTATCGAAAGGCGTCTGGTTCCCTCTCGCACCGCCCGGTACTGGGTTCCGTTGCTCTCCTTCGTTCTGGCTCTGCTGGCGGGCTCTATACTGCTCTTTGCTGCCGGAGCCAATCCCTGGGTCACCTACAAAGCCATGTTCATCGGCGCTTTCGGTGGAAAGTACGCCTTCTCGGAAACCCTCGTCAAGGCCATCCCTCTGATGCTGTGCGGCCTGGGCGTATCCGTTGCCTTTCGGATGCTCTTCTACAACATCGGAGCCGAAGGCCAGCTTGCTATGGGAGGATGTGCCGCCGCCGGAGTCGCCCTCTTCTTGCCGCAGCGATTCCCAGATCTCCCGAGCTGGTCCCTGATACCGCTGATGATCGCAGCCGGGTTCATCGCCGGCGGACTATGGGGCCTTCTCCCAGCCCTACTCAAAGCGTTCGTGGGTGCCAACGAGGTTATCACCACCCTGATGATGAACTACATCGCCATCTTCTGGGTGGAGTATCTCTGGTACGGCCCCTGGAAAGACCCCAAGGGATACGGGTTCCCGGGCACGGCCCAGTTCATCAAGGAAGCCTGGCTGCCTCGCTGGCCGGGCACCCGCGTGCACCTGGGGCTCGCTTTCGCCCTGATCGCCGCTTTTCTACTGTGGCTAATGCTCTCCAAGACCAAATGGGGCTATGAGATACGAGTGATGGGAGAGAACCCCCGCGCTGCCCGCTACTCCGGCATTTGCCTGACCCGCAACATCATATTGGTGATGATCCTCAGCGGTGGCCTGGCCGGATTGGCGGGAATGGCTGAGGTGGCAGGCATATCGCGCCGGCTGCAGACGGGCTTGACGGTGGGATACGGCTTCACGGCCATCATCGTAGCCTGGATGGCCAAGTTGAACCCCTGGGGCGTGATCGCGGTGGCGATCCTCC
This sequence comes from Anaerolineae bacterium, assembly GCA_022013675.1. Taxonomy (GTDB): domain Bacteria; phylum Chloroflexota; class Anaerolineae; order JAKLPW01; family JAKLPW01; genus JAKLPW01. The sequence continues at coordinate 11,172 of JAKLPW010000040.1, forward strand.
TGGCGGGTTTGCTGGTCGGGGGAGATCAGATCCAGATCACCATGGGCTTACCCGCGGCTGTGGGCTTGATCCTGCAAGGATTGATACTCTTCTTCATGCTGGGAGGAGTCCTACTGACCGACTATCGCGTGCGATTGGTGCGAAGGGCATCGAGTCCCGGTGTGCCTACATCCGGCTCCGCAGGAGGTGCAGAATGACTATTACCCTCATGGTCTCAATTCTGGCTGTGACCATCCGCGCGGGGACTTCCCTGTTCTACGCCACACTGGGCGAAATCTTCACCGAACGCTCGGGGATACTGAACCTGGGTCTGGAAGGAATGATGATCGTCGGGGCCGTGAGCGCCTTCGCAGCGGCCTTCGCTACCGGTAGTCTCTGGCTCGGCGTGCTCGCGGCCTTGGTCTCCAGCGCGCTGCTGGCCTCCATCCATGCCTTCTTGACCATCACTCTGCGTGCCAATCAAACCGTCACCGGCCTGGCCTTGACCATCTTCGGGAGCGGCCTGGCCAGTTTCCTGGGACAGCGTCTGGGCCCCGGTGGCCGGCCTCTGGTGGGTCAGATCGGTCCTCGCTTTGGCCGTCTCCCCTTGCCTTTCCTGGCCGACATCCCGTTTGTCGGGCGTGCACTCTTCCAACAGGACCTGTTGGTCTATCTGGCCTACGTAATGGTTCCATTGTCCTGGTTCTTCCTGTACAAGACGAGACCCGGCCTTCACCTGCGGGCCGTGGGAGAGGACCCTCGCACCGCCGACGCCATGGGCATCAACGTGACCACTACCCGCTACGTCTATACCATCCTGGGGGGCATGTTAGTCGGCCTGGGGGGAGCACACCTGTCGCTGGCCTACACCCCGGGTTGGACCGAGGGCCTGACGGCGGGAAGAGGCTGGATCGCCATCGCCATGGTCATCTTCGCCACCTGGGATCCCGTAAGAGCCGTCATCGGCGCGATCCTGTTCGGGGGCATCAACGCCGTTCAGTTCCGCATGCAGGCCATGGGATCCACCATCCCGGCTGCTTTCCTCAGCATGCTTCCCTATGCCTTCACCATCGTGGTGCTCACACTCATCACCTGGTGGGAAGCATTCCGCAAACGCGTCGGTGCCCCGGCCGCGCTGGGCCTCTCGTACGCCCGCGAGGAGAAGGGCTGATAGCTCTGAGAACGGGTGGTATTCTACCGCGGAGTCCGCTGAGAACGCAGAGGAAAACCTGGTTGTTTCTCAGCGGACTCCGCGTGCTCTGCGGTAAAACCTCCCTTGCGCCAGAGGGCCTCTATTATTCTGCCCGCAGCGCCTGCCCTGAGCTAGGCCGAAGGGAAGAATCCCTCAGGCCAAGTAAACCTGGGTTCCTCGCCCTCTAGTCAGCAGATGCTTCTTCCTTCTTCCCCTTCTCCGCCTTAGCCACCGCCCTGCGAGCCCTTCGCTTCCGCCACAACTTGCGCAGCAACCAGATGATACCCACGGGGATCGCCCAGATCGGGCTAAGGATCACCAGGTAGATCAGCACATCTGCCAGGCCCTGCAATCCGTTGACTAGGGCGCGAGCAGCAGTACGCAGCGTGCGCGTTATCTTCCACTCGTTCTCAAGAATATCCACAGGAGCTTCCTCGGGCATCAACTCGATGTCGATGAGCGCCAGCGCTGCCGAACGCTCCAGGTACTGCATGCGCCCCTTGAGCTGCTCGATCTGGCCCCGAATCTCCGTGAGCCGGGCGTGCACCTGAAGGATCTCATCGGCCTTGCCCCTGCTCTCTCGCACCTCGGTGAGCAATTCACGCAGCTCCACCTCAGTCGCCTCCAGGTTAGTCAACTGGGCCGACAAGTCGGAGTACTCCTCGGTGACGTCCTGGCCACTCAAGTTCTCCTGCTTCACCTTGACGGCCAGGCTCTTGAGCTGCGCCACGACCTGATCCAGCGATTCCGCCGGCACACGCACTGTCAATCGGGCGTGCAACCGTTCCTTCTCCGGCGGCCCCTCGTACCAGGAGCGGGAACTGGAGAGATACCCCTCGTACGAGGTCACCAGGCTCTTGATCGCGTCCATAGTCCCAGCGGTATCCTCGACCACCAGGATCAGATCCGTCGTGTAGATGATCATACGTTGGCTGACCCCGCCATCACCGTACTCTGACCCGGAACGATCACCAACTGCCATTTCCGGGGACGAGGGCACGGGCATCTCCAATGCCGCCTTCTCGTTCGTGACCAAACTCTCCTGGCTAGCAGGACGCGCCGCGCACCCGGCCGCCAGGACCACGCAAAGTACTACTGTCGCGATAGCAACTGTTTTTCTCATCAGTCTCCTCCTGTTTCTCGTGATTCGAGTGTGTTTTGCTTCCAGGTTCTGAGAATCATGAATGACACCAATATGCGAATTTCACGAATACCCTTTCGTTACTTCTGGTAGGCTCGCGTCATTCGTCCATTTGTGAGATTCGTGATAGGGACAGACCCTCGAACACCAAACATGTACTTCCAAGGTGAAAGCGCAATCTCTTACGCTATTGTCAAGACGCAGAAGAATGCTCAGTTGTTCCCTACCAGCCGTAATCCAGGCGATCGATCAGCCTGCGCGGCAGGCCAGCCTTCCGCATCTTCTCCTGAGTAACCTCGATGGCATACTCCACCCGGTGATGCTCGATAGTCATGTTATCCGTGTCAAGTATCAGGTAAGCCGCGCGAGGGTCACTATCGCGGGGCTGCCCCACTCCGCCAGGATTGATGATCATCCGCTCCGGGCTCAATGGCACAGGTCGATCTCCCTGAACAGGAACAGCTTCACAAGAGGCACTCCTCTCCACAAAGATGCCAGGCACGTGAGTGTGCCCCACGAAGCAATAGGGCGTATCGAAGAAAGCGAAACTGTGCGTGGCCTCGTCCGGAGACATCACGTACTCCCAGAGGTGTGAGCGAGGGCTGCCGTGCACCAGCGTGAAAGCACCCTCTACGACGAACTCATCCAAGGAATCAATGTAATCCCTGTTCTCAGCGCTGAGTTGTTCACGGTTCCACAAACAGGCCCGGCGAGCATAGGCATTGAAGTCGTTCAGGTCCAGCTTGTCCAGCGTCCCCCAATCGTGATTCCCCACCACGCATAGGTGAGGAAGCGAGCGAATCCGTTCCACGCACTCGTTGGGATCCGGCCCATAGCCCACCAGGTCTCCCAGGCACCACACCTGGTCTACCTCTCCCGCCTCTGCAAGAACCGCCTCCAGCGCGGCCAGATTGCTGTGAATGTCCGACAAAACGAGATATCGCATCTTCCCTCGCAGAATAATTTATGCCCCCATATTACCACACTTTGCGATTTTACGCCATGTTTACACCAAATCATGGAAATCTAGTGTAATGTAGCGCAGTGAAGGTTGTCAGAACGTCAGAGAAATGCTATAATAGAATGTAAGTTGTAAGCCTCTGGCACAGATTGAGAGAAGACTTCGGAAGTCTTCCACGTGCATATGACCTGCTGGATTCCCTGCAACTCTATACCAGTGGATTAAGACTTCCGAAGTCTGGCGCACAATAGCTCGGAGGGGATTGCCAAATCCTCGTCCAACAACGCAGGGAGTTGATTATGCAAACAACAGGACTGATCTGGCGACGAGGCTTGGTCTTACTCCTGGTAGCAGTGATTCTCCTGGTCTCCGTGCTGCCAGTTGCGGCCTCCCCCAGGACCCACGTAGTACGCCGAGGTGAAAACCTTAGCGGCATTGCGGCCCGCTACGGCACGACGGTGTCAGCCCTGGTGCAAGCCAACAACATCCGCAATCGCAATTTCATCTACGTCGGGCAAATACTCACGATCCCGGGAGATGACGGCGGAGGCGATGGAGACGATGACGGCGACGACACCCCCACCGGCATCCATATCGTGCGCGCCGGTGAAACCCTCAGTCGCATCGCCCTGCGCTATGGCACCACCGTATGGGCCATCGCTAGCCTCAACGGTCTGCGAAACATAAATGTCATCTACGTCGGCCAACGCCTACGTATCCCTGGAGGGGGCGGTGACGATCCCACCCCTCATCCGACCCCACCCCCAACGGGTGTCAAGAAGATCGACATCGATCTCGGCGACCAGGTCTTGCGTGCCTACGTCGGCAGCACCGAAGTCTACCGCTGCATCGTCTCCACCGGCCGCTCTCCCTACATCACCGTGACCGGTCAGTTTCGCATCCTGACCAAGTACCGCGCTCAGACCATGTCCGGGCCCGGGTACTACCTTCCCAACGTGCCCCACGTCATGTACTTCTACCGGGGCTATGCCATCCACGGAGCGTACTGGCACAACAACTTCGGCACCCCCACAAGCCACGGCTGCGTCAATCTGTCTCTGCCAGATGCTGAGTGGGTGTATAACTGGACACCGGTGGGGACTCTGGTTGTGATTCACTGGTAGGGGACTCCCATCGCAACGCCTTGCCATCACCAACCGCACCGCCGTGAACAGGCGGTGCTGGGCCAACACCAACTCCCAAACGCCATCGCCACGAACACCTAATTCCCAGCACCGGATCTTCAGGCCGGTGCGGCCACCCACCGCAACGTCTCGGCACCATTCGCCGCACCGCCGTAAACAGGCGGTGCTGGGCCAACACCTGCTCCCAAACGCCATCGCCACCATACGAAATCCCCAGCACCAGCTCTTCAGGCTGGTGCGGTCGCCCATCGCAACGCCGGATCAACTCCATGCTATTCGTGCCATTCATATTTCACCATTCGTGCCCTTCGTGATACAATTCGTGTTCCGAGAAGAGCGGAATCGTCGCGCCCAACCCACCGTACCTTCCTGGCCATGCGAGCGTCTTGGGTAGTATCGGAGCCACAATGGTCTCGCGGCACGTTATCTGACACTCGCCAAACGCAATCGGAAGTTGCCACCTTGAAAGAGACAGACTGAGAGTACTGATGATCGGCAAGATACGAAAGGTCCTTCTGACACTCGCCTTGGTCTTCTGTCTGTTCCCCACCAGCGCGGGAATAGCGATTGCAGGTGACCAGAACTACTACGGGAACGAGATCCCAGAGTCCTCAGCGAATCCTTCCGTACTTCCCTACCTCAGCGACGGCGACATCTGGCTCGTCGACACAGATGGCATCTCTCCCCGACGCATCACCCACAGCGGGCGTGCTTGGGCACCAAGCATCTCCCCCGACGGAACCCGTCTGGCCTTCTGGGCACTACCCGATGTGGTCAGCAGCGCCTTGCAAAACCATCCGGAGCTCTGGATAATCAATCTGGAGATCCACTCCCCATCATCTCGGCCCGGCGTGGGCTGGAACCCAGCACCGCCTGTTTACGGCGGTGCGGCCCCTCAACAACATCTCGTAGCCACCGGCCCGGGACCGGTCAGTCCCCCATCCTGGTCTCCCGACGGACGGCAGCTCGCCTGGATCGCGGGTGACCACCTGGTCGTGTCCGACCTCAGCGGAGAGACGCGCACCCTTACCACAATCGAGGTCCAGGGCATCGCGCGCCCCGAAGTCGTCTGGAGCCCCGACGGGCGGCACCTGATCTGCTCTCAAGTGCGGGACGGCGCTCGCGGGTTGTGGTCCATAGAAACGGCCAGTGGAACTCAGCGCCTCCTGGCCACGCTCTCACCTGATGGCCCGGTCGCCTATGCCTTCTCCCCGGAAGTTACCCTTGCTTTCCACACAGGGCTGACGCGTGACAGAGGGCAGTCACGTGACATGGGGCAGACACCCTGGTCTGCCCCTACGGCAGCCCATACGGCACTCGGCGATGCCTCTTCCCCGGAGAGTGTACCGCCTGACCACCGTTCCGCAACACTGCACTTGCTTCGGGACTTCAACCAGACTGAAGAGACCGTCATTGTGCCGGATGCGGTGGGTCTGCCCGAGATAGTCACGCAGCTTGCCTGGTCAAGTGATAGCTCCCAACTCGCGTTGGTGGGCAGCGACGGCGGGGTCTACGTGGCCAGGACGGACACCTGGGTCTGTCGCCGCCTCCCAGGGATCGCAGCCTTCATTGATCGCGTACGCTGGATCGAGGACGGAAGCATTGCCTGCTGGGGGCGTGACGAGACCGCGCCGGACCAAATGCTCTTCGTGGTTTCACCCATATCGGAGGAAGTGACACGCCTTTCTCCACCTACCACTCCACTGGCAATACCTGACCTGGGCCAGATCCCTGCGGGATCCCGATGCGCCGCCGTACCCTACGATTGGTACCGCTATCAGGGGGCCTGGGACAGCGGAGCCATGGCCCACAGCAACTGCGGCCCTGCTTGCGTGGCCATGGCCATACAATACGCGCGCAACAACCTCTGGGTTCCCATCAGTACCATCCGCGACTACATCGGCGGCTCGAGCTGGACCTACCCCAGTCATCTGCAGTCAGCGCTGGACTACTGGGGCGTCCCCAACCAGCGCCTCTACTCCATGCAGGACATCCACGACGCGGTTGCATCACGCGGCAGCATCGTCCTGGTGCACCTTTGGATGTACTGGTTCACGCCAGGGAGTGATTACCTCTCCTCATACTCTGACCCGCTCCAACACTACGGCCGCTACTATTCCTTTGACCAGAGCCATTGGGTAATCTTGTCAGGTTTCTCGCAAGATGGTAGCTGGGCGATTTGTCACGATCCCAACGTCTGGGATTCCAACGGCCTCTACTGGTACGCCGGAGGGATACCCAAGGGCAAGGACCGCCACTACCAATACACTCAACTCGTCAACTCCATCGCCGATTACGGCTATCAGGCCATCGAGGTCTATGCTGCCGTCAACCCCACCGATACGCCCACCCTTGCACCGACCTCCACTGCGACGCCCACGCCCACCGCTACACCCACATCCACTGCAGCACCAACAGCAACTCACACGCCCCCCTTGCCGACGCCTACCACCCCCGATCCCTACCCGACGCCGGCTACTCCCACGCCCACCACGGTTCCATCGGGCAACGCCTACATCAACGGATCGGTGGTTCTCCAGGGCCGGCCTTCGCCTCCCCATTCACGCTGGATAGTCGCCCTGGATGTCACCCTGCTGCAGGGCGGCTCCTCGGTTGCCACGGTACTGACTCTGACGGATGACTTTGGCAATTTCTGCATCGGACCTTTTGGATCGGGCACCTACGACGTGCGGGTGAAGAACTTTAACACGCTGTCCAACCTGAAACAGAACGTGTTGCTCGTTCCCGGGGGTAACCCCGTCTTCATGGGAGAACTGCGCGTCGGCGACGCCAGTAATGATAACGTGGTGGACATCGACGACTTCGCCATCCTCAAGGAACACTTCGCCACTACTGGTGCGGCCGCGGACTTCAACCAGGACGGCATAGTGGACATTGACGATTTCGGCTGGTTAAAGGAGAACTTCGGTCAGGCCGGAGATATTATCCAGTCATTCGCGCCGAGCTGGTCCGTGGACAGCAGCATTGGGCAAGATTTCGACTGACCGACTGATCGAGGGCTCGACTAGAGCTACACCACAGAATACGTTCGAAGCCAGTCCGTGACTGGCGTGCCGCGACTAGCATCACTGAGGATGGGAGAAAAGGGCGCAATGGGAAAGAATCGCATTGCGGCAGCACGTATGCTGATGACCGGACTACTGGCCTGGTGTCTGATCTCTTCCGGAGTCCTTGGCGCGGGGTACGTCGTTCACGCGCAGCCTCACGAAGGTGACAGTGTCTCACCCTCGGCACTAGATACGCTGCTGGGCTGTTCGAGCTCCTGCGACGTGCCTGCCAGCAACCCCTACACCGACCCCTGCCAGTGCGTGCACTACGCCTGGAAAAGAGCGGCCCAGGCCGGACACAAGCTCCCTCGCTGGGGAGACGGGCATTGCTGGGACGATGGCGCGCGAGGATGTGGCTACACCGTAAGCGACCAGCCAGCCCCAGGGAGCGTGGCAGTCTGGGGCCCCGGTCAGGCCGGGGCCTGGCCCCCGGGGCACGTAGGCTGGGTGGATGATGTCAGCGGCACTCAATTCCACGTGTGGCACATGAACTGGGGTGGTCCCTACTGCACCGCGACCCAGGGGTGGTTCGACTTGCAAGAGGGTATCACATTCATTCTGTTGGATGCAACTCCGACCCCTACGCCAACTCCAACAGCATCCCCTGCACCCACGATACCCCTGCCACCCTTCACTCCCACCGCTTTCGGTTACCTGCCGCTGGTCATAAAGTGATACCACCCTCCCGCAGGCAGGCATCCCTCCCGCAGGCTCCCCTCCACACGATTCCTCCAAGCCAGCAAGCCCCCCATCAAACCAGCACATCCTGCAACGCAAGAAACCTGCGGGAGGTTGGACCCCTACCCCAGCTCCTCCAACCGCATCTGGAGTCTCGTCTGTCGCTCGCGGTAGCCCTCTAGTTTCTCACGCTCCTTCTGGATAACCGCTGCAGGAGCCTTGGCCACAAATCTCTCATTCGCCAGCAGCTTCTCGGCCCGGGCCATCTCCCCGCCGAGTCGCTCCAATTCCTTCGCCAGGCGGGCGCGCTCCCGTTCG
>JAKLPW010000423.1 GCA_022013675.1 Anaerolineae bacterium
AGCCGAGAAATGATTCGGAGCCGAGAAATGATTCGGAGCCGAGAAATGATTCGGCAGATGACCCTGAACAAACACCCAAGAAGAAACCAGGCTCCCCGCTGAGGAAGAGCCTGGTAAAAGATGCCACTGCCGTAGGCTTCGACAAGACTACGGAGACTTGTCTTCCGGCACGAGGTCCGAGGACTAGTAACGCTCAACCGCTGGAGAGTTCATCTGCTCGTTTAGCAAAATCTGCAATGCGCTGGCTCGTTTCTGCTCCACGACGTCTTCGTCGAAGGGGCGATCATCATCTCTATCGATAAGCATGATGATGTGATGCCCGTAGGAGGTCTCGACCACATCACTGATCTCCCCGGGCTGCAAAGCGAAGGCGGCGTCTTCAAAAGGTTCCACCATACTACCTCGAGAGAACCATCCCAGGTCGCCCCCCTCGTCCTTGTTGCTCTCATCAGTGCTGTATTCACTGGCCAGTTCAGCGAAATCTTCTCCCGCTCGCAATCGTTCCAGTATCTCCTCCGCCAAAGCCTTGTCGTCTGCCCCCAGGAGGATATGACGAGCTTGTACCTGTTCCCCTGATGTCTCCACTTCCTGACCCAGTGCATCACTCAGCTTCTGACGCAGAAGACCGGAACGCATCAGTTCGCGGAAATCCTCTTCCCTGAAGGTGGTCTGCTCCTCGACATTACCAACGTAATTGGCGTAACTCTCCTGAAACTCTGCTTCGGTCATGAGGGCAACAGTCGGGGCCGGAGTCACCGTTACCGGGACGGTCACCGTAATCGGTGTGGTAGTAGGAATGGGAGGATCGCGATCGTAGCCGAACTGGCTCTCGATCTCTAGTTGAACCTCCTCATCCGTGACCGTCAGGCCACGGCGGATAGCTTCCTGGCGTACCAACTCCTCTTCGATCATTTCATCCAACGTAAGGGTTGAAATGCTCATCAGACGGGCTTCCACCTGCTGTCGTTGCTGCTGGAAATAGTCGTACAACCATTGCTGGGACTCCTCCGAGGGGTCAAACTGACGCATCTGGGCATCCAGGTTTGCCAAAAGAGCCCTGAGATCAAACCGCCGATAAAGGACTCGGCGCTGGTAATCGTCGATACGGACGACGACGTCGTTGACGGTCGCCACCGGAGATGCAGGCTTGACCACATACTCCTGATATGCTCCAAAGGCCAGCACCCCAACCACTAATAGAAATACTAGGCTGCTACCCAGCAACAACCAGAGTCGCACTCGGGACTCTCTTTCCTTTCGGGAAAGCTGCTTCTTGGTCATACGCTGGGAACTATGTTTCTTCTTCATTTATCGTCTCCGAGAAAGATGGGACCCACTGAATCTCGAACGCTATACGCACATAGGGCATAGGAGACGTGTATCCTCCTATGCCCTCATCACTATACCATTTGCCGGGGATAGATCACCTGCCCCGCGCATGCTCCGCGGAATAGGGCAAGAAGGCCAGGTGCCTGGCGCGTTTGATCGCCAAAGCTAATCGACGCTGGTGCTTGGCACAAGTTCCCGACCTACGGCGAGCCTTGATCTTGCCATGCTCGGAAACAAAATTCCGCAACAGACCCACGTCCTTGTAATCAATAACACTGATCTTATCAGCGCAGAAGGTGCAGACCTTGCCACGACGGCTTCCGGTTGGTCGTTGGCGCCGCCTGTCTTGCGAACCACGTCCACGGTCATCCGACCGGTCACCACGGTCATCCGATCGGCCACCACGGTCATCCGATCGGCCACCACGGTCATCCGACCGGCCACCACGGTCATCCGACCGGCCACCACGGCCGCCGGAACGACCCTGATAAGAGCGAGAAGACCTTTCGGATCGCCTTGTTTCTCTCCCTGTCGCAGCGGGTTGGGTGTCTACTGCTTGATTATCATTCTCTACCAAAGGAACCTCCACAGTTCTAAACGTGGATAAACCACGATCTCTATCATGCACTTACCAAGAAAGCTCCCTGCTACACCTCATCCATGCGGACGATCAAATGGCGCATGAGGGGCTCTGTCAATCGGAAGTCACGTTCGATTTCGCGGATGCTATCGGGCTGCAGTTTTGTTTCCAGGCGCGCGTAATAGCCTTCTCGAAATTTGCGAATGGGATATGCCAGCCGCCGTTTGCCCCATAGATCAGTTTTCGAGACTTCTCCGCTGTGATTTGTGATGATAGTCTCTACCCGCTTCACCACAGCATGGAAGCCTTCGTCGTCTACGTTGGGCTGGACAATGAAGATTAGCTCGTAGTCACGCATTGGCCTACCTCCTTTCCTTGGGATTGCGCTGAGTCATCCCGATCCCCAGGCCCGAGGATCGATTACTCAGAGCGAAAAGGCACCAGATATCTCCCAATCTGGCTCCTAGCACTAATCGGTTGCCAGTAGCCGGCGACTAACATGCCAGCATCAGCAAGTCTTTATTATACCATCATTGATCTCTCATGGCAAATACGTAGCAGGGTCAATTTAGAGTTGCTGCTCTTGAAGCTGAAGACCAAACGCATCTGGGAACGAGAGCATGGCACACCCACGAGTGCCTCGGATGTCCTTTCTGTCTCGACTAACACCACATCCGTGATGCCCTGATCAAGAAGCAACTACCATGCGCACAAAGCGTACGGATTTGACAAGCTGCTAGGCATGCATTATACTGGTGATGATAATGTGGGGCTGTAGCTCAGCTGGGAGAGCGTATCAATCGCACTGATAAGGCCAGGGGTTCGAATCCCCTCAGCTCCACTCCATATGAAGAAAGGCTATGAGCAGGAGTAGTAGGCCATCCCCACAGAGAGCCGGGTATCATGCCAGGTGTGAGCCGGGCAAAGCGCCACTGGGGAGCGCTGCACAGGCTGAACTCGCCTGGGAGCCATGGTGGTGAAACATGGATAGCTGCCATCGCCTGGCAATCGTTAACTTGCCGTAGAGCGGATAGATCATACGTTGATTCATGGGGCTGTAGCTCAGCTGGGAGAGCGCCTGAATGGCATTCAGGAGGTCAGGGGTTCGAATCCCCTCAGCTCCACTCATCACTGCCCGCGGAGGCAAGGCCTCTGTGATCTATCAAGCAGGGTGGTACCACGGAGCGGCCCTTCGTCCCTGAGACGAAGGGTTTTGTGTTTTGGAGGGATCAGATGGCCAAGACGACGATAGACCGCTACATACCTCGGACAATCGAGGCGAAGTGGCAGAAGCGATGGGAAGATGATCAGCTCTACCGTGCCGTCATTGACACGACGAAACCCAAGCACTACGCTCTCACTATGCTCCCCTATCCAAGCGGTGATCTCCACATCGGCCACTGGTACGCCATGGCCCCGTCGGATGCGCACGCCAGGTTCATGCGTATGAAGGGCTACAATGTCATGTTCCCCATGGGGTTCGACGCCTTCGGCCTTCCGGCCGAGAACGCGGCCATCAAGCAAGAGATTCATCCCTATAAATGGACCATGTCCAACATCGAGAACATGAGAAGGCAACTCCGCTCCATGGGCGGCATGTTCGACTGGGAAAGAGAAGCCATCTCTTGCCTGCCTGGGTACTACAAGTGGAGCCAGTGGTTCTTCTTGAAAGCTTACGAAATGGACCTGGCCTACAGGGCATTCGCGCCGGTGGATTTCTGCCCCAATTGTAACACTACCTTGGCCCGAGAACAGGTGTGGGGAGAAGACCGGCACTGCGAGAGATGTGAGACGCCGGTCATCAAGAAAGAACTGAACCAGTGGTTCTACCGTATCACAAACTACGCCGAGGAGCTGCTGGACTATTCCAAGATTGACTGGCCAGAACGCGTCGTCACCATGCAGAAGAACTGGATCGGCAGGAGCACCGGCGCCCAGGTCACCTTCAAATCGGAACAGGACGACGATATCATCGTCTTCACTACCCGGCCGGACACTCTATGGGGAGCCACTTTCATGGTCTTGGCTCCCGAGCATCCCCTGGTGGAGTCTCTGACCACGCCGGAGTATCGCGACGGAGTGAAAGAATACCAACGCCAGACGGCACGACGGAGCGAGATCGAACGCTTGACGATCGAGAAGGACAAGACCGGCGTTTTTATCGGGGCCTACGCCATCAATCCTGTCAACAACAAACGTATTCCCATTTACATCTCAGACTACGTCATGATGACCTATGGGACAGGCGCTATCATGGCCGTTCCCGCTCATGACGAGCGAGACTTCGCGTTCGCGCTGAAATACGGCCTCCCCATCATACCCGTCATCGAGCGCCAGGATCAGATGGGGAAAAGCCTCGCTCCAAAAGGCACCATGCGAGAAGGTTTCGCCGAGACGCTGGCCTCGGAAGGCTTCACTTTCACTAAGAAAAACGGAGCGTTCTACGTTACATTGGACCGCTCCCAGATAGATCGCTACATCGAAATCGCCAGGAAGTATCTCCAGCCAGGCTGTTGGAATGAAATCGTGGGGACAGGATGGTTCTTCGTGTTCGAAGACGGCGTAGTGGAATTCAACTCCGTGCAAGCTGATCATGAGATTCTGTCTCGCTGCAAGGTACTAGAGCCAGGCGTGACGGAGTATCGAACGGTTATGGAAATGCTGTCGCAAGAGCCATTCTACACCGGCATGCTGTTCCACGCTGACTACGGAACCATGATCAACTCCGGCGAACTGAGTGACACTCCTGGCAACGACGCCGTTCAGCGGACAATAGCATGGCTGGAAGAGAAGGGAGCCGGCAAGTCCGCCATAAACTATAAGCTCCGCGACTGGCTTATCAGCCGCCAGAGATACTGGGGCACGCCCATTCCCATCGTCTATTGTCCCAAGTGCGGCACTGTGCCCATTCCATACGAAGACCTGCCGGTGCTGCTACCGGAGGACGCCAAATTCATGCCCACGGGGGAGTCTCCGCTCAAGTACCACGAGGGATTCCGATACACCACCTGCCCCAAGTGCGGTGGGCCGGCCGAACGAGAGATGGACACCATGGATACGTTCATCTGCTCGTCATGGTACTGGTATGCTTACCTGAGTCCATACTATAAAGGCGACCAGCCTTTCGATCCCGAAGAAGGCGACTACTGGCTGCCGGTAGATGTCTACACGGGGGGCATAGAGCACGCCACGATGCATTTGCTCTATGCTCGCTTCTACACCAAAGTGATGCGGGACATCGGGTTGATTGATCTCAATGAGCCCATGCTGATGCTCCGCAACCAAGGCATGATCCTGGGCGAGGACAACGAGAAGATGTCCAAGTCTCGCGGCAACGTGATCGCCCCAGATAGCCTGGTCCAACGCTATGGGGCCGACGCAGTGCGAAGCTACCTCATGTTTGGCTGGCGCTGGTACCTGGGCGGACCGTGGGATAGTCACAGCATCGAAGGAATATCGCGATTCCTGGACCGAGTATGGAATTGCGTTTTGGCGGAACCGACGAACGGTGCAAAGGGCAAGCCGTCTCAGGAGGAGATCGCCGATTTGCGACGCAAGGGCCACCAATCGATCCGCAAGGCAACCGAGGACATGGAGTCTTTTAGCTTCAACACCTACATTGCCAATATGATGGAGCTGAATAACACCATGCTCAAGGCCAAAGAAACTTCCTTATATGGCACGAAAGCCTGGGTGGAGGCGGTGGAGACTTTGCTGCTGCTGCTTGCTCCCCCGTGTCCCCACATCGCGGAGGAGTTGTGGGCTCGAACCGGCCGTCCATATAGCATTCATCAGCAAGCCTGGCCGGAGTGGAATCCAGACTTGGCGGCCGAGGAGACCTTCACCCTTGTGGTGCAGATCAACGGCAAAGTCCGTGACAGGATGGAAGTCCCGGTGGACATTGAGAAGCAACAAGCCATCGAAATGGCATTGGCTAGCGACGGAGCCAGGCGATATACCCAGGGAAAGGATATCCTCAAGGTCATATACATCCCGGGCAGGCTGGTGAACGTCGTGGTTCGATAGGGTTGTGGAAGCAGGTTTCGGCTCTCTCCTGCCCAGATGATCCCAATAAGACCTGGGGCTGGCCGCGCAGGAATGGTTCCTGGGCAAGCGGAACCCAACCCCATACGCTGCCATCAACTGCGGAAACGCTTTATGCGACCGAACACTGGGGCGCATCGGATACTCATCCGATGTGCCCCTCGTGTCCTTGGGTACCGTCCCTATTCCGATTTGACAAATGGAACCCTATGGCTATACAATTGTGTTGGAAGACGGAACCTCGCATAATCTAGGATCAGAGGTGACTAATGCGTACAAAGCTATATCCTAAGAGACTGGTGTGGTTGCTGCTGGCGAGCATCATTATCCTCACCATGATGGGGTGCCTGCGTTCTCCCGATAAGGAACTTACGGAGCTAACCTATGAGGCTCCAGTCAAACTGACTGTCAAGCCCGGCGAAGACATCCCTGGGACCGACATAACCTACATCGGAATGGGAGAGAACGACGCGGCGGAATTGCTAATCGGGGGGCAACAGGCATTCAAGCAGAAAGGGGACTCCCTCGATTGGCAAGGAACGCCAGTAAAGGGAACGAAGGTTGACCTGAATCTTAGAATTGCCTGGTATGACAGCCAGGCAATGCACGTTGTAGGTACTTCTCGGATTGAGATCGACCATCCCACAGTAACGCCCGTCACCGTGCCAGATTCAGCCCTCATGACCTACTACGCCCCCGTAGCATACGGCATGGCCACCGACGCTTTGATCCCGGGCACACTATACAGCTATGTCGGCACTACTGAAGAAGGCGCCGAACTCAGTGGAATTGAGGGCTATCCGTACCGCAAGAGTGGGGACTCCATCATATGGAACGGGAAACTCCGCGATGGGGTTTACCTAAAGCTGAACGTCCGCGTTGTCCAGTACGACGATAAGGGCCTGCGAGTTGGTGGTATCGCTACGATTGTTATCGCTCCCTAGGAGCGCCATAGCCCCTATCATCAAAGGAGATACAAAGAGCCGTGCCTAATAAAGAAGTCATTACAACCAAAGATGCCCCTGCTGCTATTGGGCCTTACTCCCAGGCTATTCGAGTCCAGGACTTCGTTTTCACTGCGGGACAGATCGCTATCGATCCTGCCACAGGGAAACTCGTAGCCGGCGATGTCAAGACACAGACTCGCCAGGTGCTGCAAAACCTGGCAGCGGTGTTACAGGCCGCGGGTAGCTCCATATCCCAGGTAGTGAAAACGACCGTGTTCCTGGCGGACATTCAAACGTACCCGGAGGTCAACGCGGTCTATGGGGAGTTCTTCACCGAGAGTCCACCGGCTCGTTCCGCCGTGCAAGTAGCCGCACTACCGCTGGGCGCATTGCTGGAAATCGAGGCAATCGCAATCCGAAAGCTCTGATCAGGCTTACACAACAGACTTGCATAGGATGCTTTGCATAACGAGACCGGGCAACTAGCAACCTGCCAATTAGCTTCGTTTGTCAACCGATGATAATTCAATTATAATGAACCTGGTCACAAAACTACTGCGAACGAGAGGAAATGTATGGAAGAGCATAACGATCGCTGGCTCAATGCTGAGGAAGAGGGGATCGGAGAAAAAGAACCGAAAAACCCGATGGAGGACCTCCTCAGTCAGGACACTAGTAGCTACCGCCCCCCGAGAAGGGGAGAAATCCGAGAAGGAGTTATCGTTAGCATCTCTCCTTCCGAGATTCTCATTGATGTGGGAGCCAAGACGGAAGGGGTCGTTTCCAGTCGGGATATGGAGCAGATGGATGCGGATACGCTTGAGAGTCTGCATGAGGGCGACTCTATCCTGGCTTTCGTTGTACGCCCAGGGGATCAGGACAAGGCTCTCGTCCTGTCTTTGAAACGAGCCGAGATCGAGAAAGACTGGCGAGGCGCTGAGAAGATCTACGAAGCAGGGGAGCCTTTCGATGCCAAAATAACCGGCTTCAACAAAGGCGGTCTTCTTGTTCACATAGGCCAGGTACGCGGTTTCGTGCCGATGTCCCTGTTGGCCAAGGCACCGAGGTACAGACCCACTGCAGAGGGATCTGAAGAGGAAAGCCCCCTTGCTTGCTTCGTGGGACGCGAATCGCGCTTTAAGATCATTGAGCTAGACCGCAAGCGAAACCGTCTCATCCTGTCGGAGCGAGCAGCAACACGCGAGTTGCGCGTAGGCAGGAAAGAGCAACTCCTGGAGGAACTGAAGGAGGGAGAAACCCGCCGAGGGGTCGTTAGCAATCTGTGCAGCTTTGGCGTTTTCGTCGATCTGGGCGGGGCTGATGGCCTGATACACATTTCCGAGCTCTCCTGGGGCCGGGTCTCTCATCCGAGCGATCTGCTAAGCGTCGGCACAGAAATCGATGTGTTTGTACTGAGCATTGACAAAGAACGACGGCGCATTGCTCTCAGCCTCAAACGTCTGGAGCCGGAGCCCTGGAGCCGGATCGATGAAGACTACCACGTCGAACAGATCGTACAGGGTACCATCACCAGGCTGGCAGACTTCGGAGCTTTCGCCAGGCTGGAGAATGACATCGAAGGGCTCATCCATATCTCAGAGCTATCGGATCAGCATATAAGCCATCCCAGAGAGGTTGTAACAGAAGGGGACACCCACACCCTTCAGGTGATCCGCGTGGACAGAGAGCGGCGACGGATCGGCCTGAGCTTGCGTCGGGTGATAGAATCTGCGCATGAAGAGGACGAATTGGTGGAACCGCCACTCGATACACCATTGGTAACTTGAAGGTAGACTAAACAGGGAGGAAGCAATTCGCATGGGAAGAAGCATAGCTCAGAAAATCCTGGAGGAGCATCTTGTGGAGGGCGTATATCAGCCCGGCAAGGAGATCGGTATCAAGATAGATCAAACCTTGACCCAGGATGCGACCGGTACCATGGCCTATCTGCAGTTTGAGGCCATGGGCGTTCCGCGGGTTAGGACAGAGTTGTCGGTTAGCTATGTTGACCACAATACGGTGCA
This sequence comes from Anaerolineae bacterium, assembly GCA_022013675.1. Lineage (GTDB taxonomy): Bacteria > Chloroflexota > Anaerolineae > JAKLPW01 > JAKLPW01 > JAKLPW01. The sequence goes on from JAKLPW010000423.1 coordinate 8,925, forward strand.
GATCGGTTACGAGAACGCCGATGACCATAAGTACCTGCAGAGTGTTGCGGCGAAGTATGGTATTGTCTATTCACGTGCAGGCAATGGCATCTGCCATCAGGTGCATCTGGAGCGCTTCGGCAGGCCCGGCAAGACGTTGCTGGGCTCCGATTCTCATACGCCGACCGGCGGGGGGATAGGCATGATCGCCGTTGGAGCTGGCGGCCTAGACGTCGCCGTGGCAATGGCCGGCGGCCTGTTCTATCTAGCCTGTCCAAAAGTGATCAGGGTCAACCTGCATGGGAACCTCAAGCCTTGGGTTGCCGCCAAAGACGTTGTTCTCAAGATGCTAGAGTTGTTCACTACCAAGGGGAACGTCGGTTGCATCTTTGAGTATGGTGGCGAAGGCGTCAGTACGTTGTCTGTGCCTGAGCGAGCCACTATCACCAATATGGGTGCCGAGTGCGGTGTCACTACCTCCGTTTTCCCCAGCGATGAGACCACGTGGGCCTTCCTCAAAGCGCAGGGTCGTGAGCAAGATTGGGTGGAGATCAAGGCTGATGAGGATGCAAAGTATGAGAAGGAGATTGATATCGATCTCAGCGAGATCGTTCCTCTCGCAGCCTACCCTCACAGCCCTGGAAACATCAAAACCGTGAAAGAACTAGAGGGGATGGAGGTTGATCAGGTATGCCTGGGAAGCTGTACCAACTCTTCCTACAAGGACCTGATGACCGTTGCGAGGATACTGCAGGGTCAGAAAGCGCATCCCAATGTGAGCTTTGTCATTGCCTCTGGTTCCCGGCAGGTGCTGGAAAACATCGCCAGAGAAGGGGCACTGGCGGATCTGATCTCAACGGGAGCCAGGATTGCCGAGTCGGCATGCGGGTTCTGTATCGGCAATAGCCAGTCCCCAAGGACCGATGCGGTCTCTATCAGAACCAGCAACAGGAACTTCCTGGGACGTTCTGGCACTAAGAGCGCGCAGGCGTACCTGACGAGCCCGGAGACTGCGGCGGCGGCTGTGATTACGGGAAAGATGACTGACCCGCGCAATCTGGAAGAAATGGGAATTGCGTACCCAGATGTTGAGATGCCAGAGAAGTACTACATTGACGACAGCATGTTCATACTTCCACCCAGGCACCCAGAGGGAATCGAAATCTATCGGGGGCCCAACATTGGCAATCCCCCCTCGAGTAGCCCCATGCCGGATACGATTAGCGGCGAGATCACAATCAAAGTTGGCGACAAGATCACAACCGATCACATAATACCCGCTGGTAGCAAGATGAAATACCGTTCGAATGTTCCAAAGTACTCGGAGTTCCTCTTCGAGATCGTTGACCCGACGTTCCACGATCGGGCGAAGGCAATACAAGATAGCGGGAAACACAATATCATAGTGGGCGGCCTTAGCTACGGCCAGGGCTCATCCCGGGAACACGCAGCTCTTTGTCCCATGTATCTCGGAGTCAAGGCCGTCATTGCCAAGTCGCTGGAGCGCATCCACCTGGCTAACCTCATCAACTTCGGGATAATTCCGCTGACGTTCAAGAACGACACTGATTACGATGGCATCGAACAAGGAGACGAGATCGAGATACCGAGAATCAGGGCCATCATTCAACAAGGAGGAGCGCTAATAGTCAAAAACAAGACTAAGGGTACTGAATTTGAGGTGGAGTACAATCTCTCTGACAGACAACGGGAGATTGTTCTGGTCGGCGGCACTCTTGCATACATGAAAGGTCAAGCTAGCTAAGTCACTTTCAGAGGAGAAAGAACATGGCGCAACGGGGCGTCAAAGAATATGATGGAAAGCGGATGCTCGCCAGGTACTGGTCGGAGTATGTCAGTGAGGACTTCGACTTCCCAGGTAAGGTTGTTCTGGTGGACTCTGGGACCGACCTGGACGCTCTAAGCACGGAGCATCCGTGGTTGGTCGAAGAGAAACTGGTTGTGAAACCGGATCAGCTCTTTGGCAAACGAGGGAAACATGGCCTCATAAAGGCCAATGCCACTTTTGCTGAGGTAAGAGAGTGGATCAATGAGAGGATGGGTCGAGAGGTTACAATTGGTGAAGTAACCGATGAGCTGACTCATTTCCTCATCGAACCGTTTGTGCCTCATGAAGAAGAGTACTACATCGCTATCAGAAGCAACCGAGATGGCGACACACTTTTCTTCTCAAACCACGGTGGAGTAGACATAGAATCGGTCTGGGACACCGTTGCCACGATTGACGTCGGTGTTGAAGAAGACATCGCCGAGATTGACATCGAGAAGAAGCTTCCCAGTGACACACCCCCTGACAAGAAGAAGCTGTTTGCCGACTTCGTTCGGGGGCTGTTTAAGCTCTACACAGAGCTGGGATATGCGTATCTGGAGATTAACCCGTTTGTAGTATCAGGCAAGAGCATTGTGCCATTGGATCTTGTGGTGCGTATAGATGATACTGCCCATTTCGAGTGCAGTAGCAAGTGGGGTGACCTTACTTTCCCCGCTCCCTTTGGCAGGAAACTCTCGAAAGAAGAGCAGTTCATCAAGGACATGGATGAGAAGACCGGCGCCTCTCTGAAGCTTACCATTCTCAATCCCAAAGGCCGCGTATGGACCATGGTCGCCGGAGGTGGAGCCAGCGTCATCTATGCCGATACGATAGTTGACCTGGGCTATGGGGGGGAGCTGGCAAACTACGGTGAGTACAGCGGTGACCCCAGTACCGACGAGACCTATGAGTACGCTAAGACGATCCTTGACCTGATGACGCGAGAGAAAGACCCTCAAGGACGTCCCAAGTTCTTGCTGATCGGCGGCGGCATTGCGAATTTCACTGACGTCGCCAAGACCTTCAAAGGTATCATCACGGCGCTAAGGGACTACAGGAAGAAGCTTATTGACACTGATGTCAGGATTTACGTCCGACGAGGAGGACCCAACTACCAAGAAGGCTTGCGCATGATGAAATGCCTGGGAGAAGAGATCGGTGTTCCAACAGAGGTATACGGTCCCGAGACCCATATGACACGAATAGTAGACATGGCCCTGGGACAAGGGTAGCGAGGAGGCTATCGAGGGTGGCAAAGAAGACACCGGACTACTTGCTGTTCGACGAAAACACGGAAGCTATCGTATTTGGTTATCAGCAGCGCGCTATCCAGCGCATGCTGGATTTCGACTACGCCTGCCGGAGGGAGAAGCCTTCGGTCGCCTGTATCGTGAATCCCACCAGGGACGGGCTTCATAAGTGCTTCTGGGGTACAGAGGAGATACTGCTACCGATGTACCAAACGCTACGGGAAGCAACTGCAAAGCACTCTGCGGCAGACCTGGTAGTGAACTTCTCGTCATTCAGGTCTGCCCATTCTACGTCAAAGGAAGCTCTGGAGAGTGATACGGTCCGTACTGTTGTCATTATCGCAGAGGGTGTGCCTGAGCGTAGAACCAAAGAGCTAATAAAGATCGCAACTAAGCGTGGTAAGTGGATTATTGGCCCAGCCACCGTGGGAGGCATAGCCGGCGGGAAGTTCAGGATTGGGAACACGGCTGGTATGCTGGACAACATCATCGCCTCTCGGCTGCACCGGCCCGGCAGCATAGCCTATGTCTCGAAATCGGGCGGTCTCTCGAACGAGCTGAATAGCATAATCGCCCGCAACACTGATGGTGTCTTCGAAGGAGTTGCCATCGGCGGAGACAGGTATCCCGGTTCGACCTTCATTCAGCATCTGATGCGGTTTGAAGCGAACCCAGAGATAAAGATGATGGTTATGCTCGGTGAAGTCGGCGGAGATGACGAGTACGAGATTGTCGAGGCTTTGAAGAACGGAACGATCACGAAGCCTCTGGTTGCCTGGTGCATTGGCACGTGCTCCAAGGTATTTCCCTCTGAAGTCCAGTTTGGTCATGCAGGAGCGAGGGCGGGCGCGGAGCGAGAGACTGCCGACGCGAAGAACGCGGCCCTCAAAGAAGCCGGAGCTACCGTGCCGCATACCTTCGATGACTTCGATAGCAAGATCAAGCAGACGTACGACAAGTTGGTTGCAGAGGGTAAGCTGGTACCGAAACCTGACGTGGAGCCGCCCAGGATACCGATTGACTACGAGGTCGCTCTCCGTGATGGGATCATCAGACGGTCCGCACACTTCATCAGCACCATCTCCGATGACCGTGGCGAGGAACTGCGGTACTGTGGCATACCGATCAGCGAGATCTTCGAAGAGCAGTACGGCCTGGGAGGAGTGATCGGGCTTCTCTGGTTCAAGAAGAAGCTCCCGCGTTGGGCTACGGATTTCCTGGAGATGATAGTACTGCTGACAGCCGATCACGGGGCCGCTGTCTCCGGAGCACATAATGCAATCGTGGCAGCTCGGGCCGGGAAGGATCTGATTTCGTCCCTGGTCAGCGGGCTGTTGACCATCGGGCCTCGGTTCGGTGGTGCTGTCAATGGTGCGGCCGAGCACTTCTCCTCCTACCATGATGCTGGCCATCCCCCCGAGTTCATGGTCAAGGACATGAAGAGCAAGGGGGTCAACATCCAGGGCATAGGGCACCGCATCAGATCAGTGACCAACCCTGATAAGCGGGTAGAACTATTGAAGGAGTATGCCAAGAAGCACTTCCCGATGACACCGTATCTCGACTATGCTCTTGAGGTAGAGAAAATAACGACAGCGAAACGCGGCAACCTGATCTTGAACGTTGATGGATGCATTGGCATTCTCTGTTGTGATATGCTCCGGAGCATAGGGTATTCGCCGGAGGAAGTGAAGGAGTTCGTCTCCTTCGGAGCCCTGAATGGTCTGTTTGTGCTTGGCCGAAGCATAGGTTTCATGGGACACATCTTGGATCAGAAGAGACTCAAAGCCGAACTGTATAGACACCCGTGGGATGATATCGCCTACATGATGCCCGACAAACCTGAGGAGGTGAAGTAAGACATGATGGATGCACAGGCTATTGAGAGAGCAAAAGAGCACTTTGGCAAACTGTTGGTTGGCCAGCTTGAACGCGTGGAACGGATGAAAAAGGCCGAGGGTTGGATAGATTTCGCGGAGCTCAAACCAATTGTCATCGGCATTATCGGTGGGGATGGAATTGGGCCCTATATCTCCAAGGTAGCAGATCGCGTCCTGAGATTGCTGCTGGAAGATGCTCTTGCCGATGGAAATGTTGAGTTCAAGGTTATTGAAGGCTTAACCATAGAGAATCGCGCCAAAGCCATGCAGACGCTTCCGGACGACATCATGCAAGAGATCAAGAAATGCCACGTGATACTGAAGGGCCCTTTGCACACGCCTAAGAAGGGAGACAAGTGGCCCAATCTCGAGAGTGCCAACGTGGCCATGCGACGCGAGCTGGACCTCTTTGCCAACGTGCGACCGGTAAAGGTTCCTGCTGAGGGGATAGACTGGATATTCTTCAGAGAGAACACGGAGGGAGCCTACATCCTCGGAAGTCATGGTGTCAATGTAACTGATGATCTCGCTGTGGACTTCAAGGTCACCACGACTCAAGGTTCCGAGCGCATAATCAAGATGGCCTTCGACTACGCCAAGAAGAACGACATCAACAAGGTCACGGTGGTGACCAAAGCCAACGTGGTGAAAACCACCGATGGAAAATTCCTTAGTATGGCGGAGCAGGTCGCCAGGGATTACCCCGAGGTGGAATGGGATGACTGGTTCGTTGACATCATAACTGCCAAGCTGATAGATCCAAAGAGAAGGACGCACTTCCGGGTAGTAGTTCTCCCCAATCTGTACGGCGACATTGTGACCGACGAGGCCGCCGAATTCCAGGGCGGCGTCGGAACTGCCGGGAGTTCCAACATCGGCAAGCGATATGCCATGTTCGAGGCGATCCACGGGACCGCACCACGAATGGTAGAGGAAGGGCGAGGCCAGTATGCTGATCCGTCCAGTATGTTGCGTGCCACGGCTATGCTCCTCAGGCATATTGGCTTTGCCAAGAAAGCTACGTGGCTTGAAGTGGCTCTTGATATCTGTGGGCAGTACGAAAAGAAACTGATCATCACCGGCCGCTCTGACGGAGCCACAGGTGACGAGTTCGCCGACTATGTGATGGAGACGATTAAGGACCCTAGCTTGAAGAGCAGGTGGCAAAGCTACCAGTAGTGCTTCTGGGGCTACCCGGTTGACAACCTGCCATTGATAGTATACGATTACACCAGAAGCATGAGCAGGCAAACGGCCTTGACACGGTGGGGGCTGGCGTGCCATGGCGCATCAGCCTCCACTGAAGCAAGGGCAGAGGGCCTAGCTCCCGGCCCTCAGGAAAGCCCATAGATGTCATGGGAAGGGTTCAACGGCTCTGGATGCCTCTGGACATCCTCATGACGCGAGGAGCAGTGAAGACGAAGTGACTAGAGAAAAGGGAAGCCGAGATGCCTAGTAAGTTCGAACGGTTCACCAAGCGAGCCAGGCGCGTTTTACAGCTAGCCCAGGAAGAAGCAGAGCGTCTCAATTCCAGTGTAATTGGTACAGAGCATCTGCTGGTGGGGCTACTGCGTGAGGACAGCGGCGTGGGGGCACGCCTATTAAAGGAGCAGGGGGTAACACTTCCCAAGGTACGCGCCGCTGTGGAGCGGAGAGCCGGGAAAGGGTCCTTCCCCTTTCAGGGCCGCACAGAGCTGGCCGAACGCACAAAACGGGTAATTGAGCTGGCAGTGGACGAGGCGCGGCAATTGAGAAACCGCTACATCGGCACCGAGCACTTGCTGTTGGGCATCGTCAAGGAAGGACAGGGTATCGCGGCTGGGATTCTCAGAGGGATGGGTGTTACTGAGCGCATCGTTCGTGAGAATCTGATGCTCATGTCTCTGCAGCCATCTCCAGATCCAGGTCAGACGAAAAAGGCCCCAGGCAAGAGCAAGTCCTTGATCGAGGAACTGGGAGTGAATCTCACCGAACAGGCGCGTCGAGGGGAACTGGATCCGGTCATCGGAAGAGAAAAGGAAATCGAACGCGTGATCCAGATTCTCTCGCGCCGCACAAAGAACAACCCTGCCCTAATCGGCGAACCTGGAGTTGGAAAGACCGCTATCGTCGAGGGCATCGCCCAACGTATCGTCCTGGGCGACATACCAGAGACCCTGGCCAAGAAACGTCTGGTCCGGCTTGACGTAGGCTCTCTGGTTGCCGGCACAATGTACCGGGGACAGTTCGAAGAACGCCTCAATCGCGTTATAGACGAAATCAAGACTACGGACACAGTCCTCTTTATTGATGAGCTACACATGCTAGTGGGGGCCGGGTCGGCAGGGAGTTCAGTAGACGCTGCCAATATCCTGAAGCCTGCTCTTGCGAGGGGTGAGCTACAGTGCATTGGCGCGACAACGCTCAAGGAATATCGAAAGTACATTGAGAGCGATGCTGCCCTCGAACGTCGTTTCCAGCCCATCATGATTGAAGAATCAAGCGTAGAGGAGACGATCGAGATACTGAAGGGCATCCGCAGCCGATACGAGGAGCACCACAAGCTACACATCACCGATGAAGCGCTACACGCCGCAGCCCACCTGGCCGCACGCTACGTCACAGACCGCTACCTGCCCGACAAGGCGGTTGACCTGGTTGACGAGGCCGCCTCGAGAGTCCGGGTGTTCAAGGCTATGCGCCCTGAGGGGCTTCGCAAGGCTTTTCGTGAGTTGCAGATCATACAGCGAGAAAAGGAAACTGCATTCGGAGCACGCAAATTCGAGGATGCTGTCGACTTGCGCGACCGAGAGTTACTCCTGCAGACGCAACTACAGCAACTGCGACTAGGTTGGGAAAAGATACGAGAAGCCGAAGAACTGAAAGTGACGGCAGAGGATATTGCCGAGATCCTCTCTATGTGGACAGGCATACCAGTCGCGCGCATCCAGGAATCGGAATCCGATCGCTTGCTGCGGATGGAGGATGCGCTACACGAACGCATTATTGGACAGGACGAGGCGATCAGTACTGTGGCGAAAGCTGTACGTCGCGCCCGTGCAGGGCTGAAGGATCCCAGACGCCCCATAGGCTCATTCATATTCCTGGGCCCCACCGGGGTCGGGAAAACCGAACTGGCCAAGGCGCTGGCGGCTTTCATGTTTGGCAGCGAAGATGCTCTGCTGCAATTCGACATGTCTGAATTCGCGGAACGGCACACAGTGGCTCGGCTGGTAGGCGCTCCGCCAGGCTATGTGGGCTACGATGAGGCCGGGCAGCTAACGGAAGCCATCCGGCGTCGGCCCTACTCGGTGATCTGCTTCGATGAGATCGAGAAAGCACATCCCGAAACCTTCAACATGCTGCTGCAGATCATGGAGGATGGGCGACTGTCCGATGCCAAGGGGCATCTGGTCGACTTCAAAAACACCATTGTCATCATGACCTCCAACGTAGCTGCTGACGTGCTAAACCGGGAAACCAGCCTGGGATTTGCTCTGACTCGCGATGAGGCTAGGAGTGAAGAAGTTGCGTATCAGCATATGAAGGAAAAGATCCTGGTTGAACTGAAGCGCGCGTTCCGCCCGGAGTTCCTGAATCGTCTGGATAGCATCGTCGTTTTCAGACGGCTATCGAAGGAACAGATCAGAACAATCGTGGACCTGCATCTGAATGATCTGCAGGAGCGCCTGCGCGAACACGCGATCACCATAAGGGCAACAGAGGAAGGACGGGAGCTTCTGGCACAAGAAGGATACGACCCGCAGTTTGGGGCTCGTCCTCTGCGAAGAGTCTTCCAGCGTTTGGTAGAAGACCCTTTGTCAGAAGCGATATTGTCGAGAGAGATCTCCGACGGCGATACCGTGCTGATCGAGCAGGAGGACGGCCAGCTCAAAGTTCAGCGCGAGGAGAGAGCAGACGAAGAGAAACAAGAAACACTCCTGAACGCTGTGCTCCCATCCTGATCTCATCCCTACGACGCTCCCCCTAGACAGCTTGTCGGCTCAACAGGCGAACCGCGTATCCATTCCTGATGTGTGCAGTCTATATACATAGAAGGCAGAGGTAGAGATCACCGATATGCCGAAAGCACGCGCCCGTTTCGTATGCCAGAGCTGCGGACATTCGCAGCCCAGGTGGGAAGGCCGCTGTCCCGGCTGCGGCGAGTGGAACACGTTCGTGGAGACCATGGTCGATACCAAGAGGAAGTCCCGAGGGAGGACCCAGCCCACCCATGGTCAAGTTCCACGACTGAGAGATATCTCGCCGGACGGGTTCACGCGGATACCCATACCTATAGAAGAGTTCAACCGCGTGATGGGAGGAGGGATCATCCCGGGCTCGGTCACGCTCGTCGCGGGGGATCCGGGCATCGGCAAGTCCACTCTCCTGCTACAAATATCGGGCCTCCTGGCCGAAAACAGCGATCCGGTCCTCTACGTCTCCGGCGAGGAATCGGCCCAGCAAATCAAGATGCGGGCTGAGCGACTGGGCATCGAGGGGACCAACCTCTACGTATTGGCAGAGACAAACCTGGATTCGATACTGGAGCACCTTGAGCAACTGAAGCCTCGAATGGCAGTCATTGACTCCATTCAGGCAGTACACCTGGATGGTCTCACCTCCTCGGCGGGGAGCATCAGCCAGGTTCGTGAGTGCGCTGCTACCACGCTGCGCCTTGCCAAATCCATTCAGGTACCCGTGTTCATTGTGGGTCACGTCACCAAAAAGGGTTCGATCGCAGGTCCACGGGTGCTGGAGCATATCGTTGATACGGTGCTCTATCTGGAGGGAGAGCGCTTCCATTCCTACCGGCTGTTGCGGGGTGTCAAGAATCGTTTTGGTTCCACCAACGAGGTCGGAGTTTTTGAAATGTGTGAGATGGGACTGAGAGAGATCAGCAATCCCTCCCAGGTGTTCCTCGCAGGGAGAGAAACCGACGCCCCTGGATCGGCCATAGCCGTCACCCTGGAAGGGACTCGCCCCATATTAGTAGAAATTCAGGCTCTCACTAGCAGGACTAGCTTCGGCCTGCCCCGGCGAACGGCAAACGGCGTGGATTTCAACCGCTTGCTACTCCTTATAGCGGTGCTGAGCAAACGTGTGGGAATGGGACTGTCAAACCAGGATGTCTTTGCCAACGTTGTGGGTGGATTGCGCGTTAACGAGCCCGCCGCCGATCTAGCACTGGCGATAGCTATCGCCTCCAGCTATCGCAACAGACCCGTAGCCCCAGATCTAGCCCTGGTGGGAGAGATCGGGCTCTCAGGCGAACTTCGCGCCGTTGGCCAGATCGAAAAGCGTCTTATGGAGGCTTCGAAACTTGGGTTTGGGCGTTGCCTGCTTCCAAGGGGTGTGGGACAAAAGCGGCTGCCCAAGGTGGAAGGAATCCAACTTATCCCTGTTCGCTCTGTAGCAGAGGCGCTGGACGTGGCCCTGGTGAAGTAAACCAGGGGCAGTCAGACCCCAAAATACTTAGTGCACGGGCTTTCTCAACACATATCGGTGCAACACGGCATTGACATGTCCTGACGATTATGCTAATATAGGATCGTAATAATCAGTAATTATCGTGCCCGCTCCATAAGCAATTATCTTTATCTCTGGTAGTTCTGATCATTATTCTGGCGGAAGCCTCAAGTAATTCACGCACTTATCCTTAGAAGTAGTTGTTATCAAAGGACGGCCTGTTCTCTGATATGGTAAGGTACTCTCAATAGTGCCCCTACCGGTATCAGAATGAATCTGCCGACGACTTACTTGAGTGCACCCGCGTGCACTCTTTTCTTTTATCTCGAGGAGGCAGTTTTCATGACGGTTGAACTCATATTTCGTTTCATCGTAATGGTCATCGTTGCCGCTCTAGGCTGGCAATTGGGCGGCTATCTGGCGGGTGTATTTGCCGCGAGCTACCAGTTATCCTACACCTATGTAATTACCCTGGTTGGTGCGCTGATTGGATTCTTGATCGCCCCCCTCGTGACGATTCGGCCCCTCAGGGCTCTCGGCAAGAGCATACGCCAGCTCCCGGCCCGCCTTCTCATGGTAGGATCAGTTGGGTTGATCATCGGGCTGGTCATATCAGCGCTCTTATACCTGCCCCTGAGCCAATTGCCGGGCACCTTGGGTAGCCTCGTTCCCACGCTGGCCGCCATCGTCTGCGGGTTGCTGGGTATCCTGGTCATGGTCTGGCGTGAAAGGGACATTCTGAATCTTCTGGGCACCTTGCGTCCCCTCAAGTCAGGTGCAGATAGAAAGGATGTGGTTCTTCTCGACACCAGCGTCATCATTGACGGCCGCATTGCGGACATCTGCAAAACCGGTTTCATCAACGGCACCATGATCGTGCCCCGGTTCGTTCTGGACGAACTGCAGCACATCGCTGATTCCGCGGATTCCCTTCGACGAAACCGCGGCCGCAGGGGGCTCGATATTCTCAACAAGCTGCAGAAGGATTCCACCGTGGCTCTCGAGATATCTGATCTGGATGCCCCCCAGGTACACGGAGTGGACAGCAAACTGGTCAAGCTGGCCCGCGAACTGGAATGTCCCATCGTCACCAACGACTACAACCTCAATCGCGTCGCTGAATTGCGCGGCGTGCAAGTTCTGAACATCAACGAGCTGGCTAACGCAGTAAAAGCTATTGTCCTGCCCGGCGAAACCGTTCAGATAAAGATCATACAGGAGGGCAAAGAGCCAGGACAGGGCGTTGGCTACTTCGATGACGGCACTATGGTCGTGGTTGAGGACGCCCGGAACTTGATCCACAGCACCGTCAACGTGGTCGTAACTCGCGTCCTCCAGACGGTAGCCGGGAGAATGATATTCGCACGACCCGAGTAGCGCTCCAAATAGGACCAGAACAGCGTTCTACCGGCTCTCTGGTGGAAAGAAAGAAAACAATGCAAATAAAACAACCGCGGGAAGCACCATCTTCCCCGAAAAGGAATACTGGGGGTGAATACACAATGGCGTTAAGACTCTACAATAGCTTGACACGTAATAAAGAGCCCTTTGTGCCCATAGAAAAGGGGTTCGTCGGCATCTATGTTTGCGGCCCCACCGTTTATGCCGATGCTCATATGGGGCACGGAAAAACCTACGTGAACTTCGATGTGATAGTGCGCTACTTTCGCTTCCTGGGATACCAGGTTCGCTATGTTCAGAATATCACCGATGTCGGACACATACTTGACTCCGGCGAAGATAGGATCCTCAAAGGTGCCGAACGGGAGCGGGTGGAGCCCATGGAGTTAGTGGAGAGATACACTCGCCGCTACTTCGAGGACATGGATGCCCTCAACATACTGAGGCCCGACATCTCTCCCCACGCCGCCGGTCATATTCCTGAACAGATCGAACTTGTCCAGGCATTGCTCGATAACGGTCATGCCTACGAGGTCAACGGCAGCGTTTACTTCGACGTATCCAGTTGGCCAGAGTACGGCAAGCTATCCGGGCGCAGGATTGAGGAACTGGAGAAGGCCACGCGCACCGCCCCGAATCAAGAGAAGCGGCATCCAGCCGATTTTGCCCTCTGGAAGAAATCGTCCCCGGCGCACATCATGCGCTGGCCCAGCCCTTGGGGATGGGGGTTCCCGGGCTGGCACGCCGAGTGCTCGGCCATGTCCACTAAATACCTGGGGCAACCTTTCGACATCCACGGAGGCGGAGTGGAAAACAAGTTCCCCCATCACGAATGCGAGATCGCCCAAAGCGAGGCCGCCATGGGGAAACCCTTCTGCCGATACTGGCTCCATAATGGAATGCTCATGATCCGTGGGGAAGAGATGCACAAGTCCTTGGGCAACTTCATCACCTTGCGGGCATCGTTCCAGAAGTGGCCACCCATGGCACTGCGCTTCTTCATTCTTAACAGTCACTACCGCGGTCCCCTGGATTTGACCGAGGAAGCCATGGAAGCAGCCAACAAAGGATGGCAACGTTTGCTGGGAGCAGTGAATGCGATCCAATGGCGCCTGGCCGACGCGCCGGACGGTGATACTGACTCCACCTTACTCTCCACTCTTGAAAACTACAGGACGCGTTTCATCGAAGCGATGGACAATGACTTCAACACTGCTGCTGCTCTGGCGGTGATCTTCGACCTGGTCCGGGAGAGCAACACCCTGGTCAACTCCGAGAAAGCGCCGACTCAGGACACCCTATCCTCCTTCAGCAAACTGTACCACGAGCTGGTCGAGGAGGCACTGGGCCTGAAACTGGATACGGAAAAGGATTCCGGCATGGTAGACCTATCCCGTTCCCTTATTGATCTCCTCATGAGTGTCCGGCAAGAGCTTCGCCAGGCGAAGGAGTGGGAAATGGCCGATAGAATCCGAAACGGCTTGATCAAGCGAGGTGTGCTCCTGGAGGACCAGGCCGATGGAACATCCTGGCGCTTGAGCCAGGCGGGGAGTCCTTCTGCCAAGACGGACGTGGAGTAGCTAGATGAAAGAGACGCTCTACGGACGCAATACCGTGATCGAGGCGCTGAGAGCCAATCGCCGCCGGTTCTACCAAATCTCCTTGTCAGATGGGATCAGGCCAAACGACGTGGTCTCTCGCATCTTCTCCACATGTCAAAAGCGGGGTATCCGCATGGAGCGGATGCCCCGTCGAATGTTGGACGAGGTCTGTGGCCACGACCGTCATCAGGGCGTTCTGGCATCGGTCAGTTCCTATCCAGACGTAGAGATAGCGGATGTCCTCTCCAGCTTGGAGGCCAGCAGCGAACAACCTCTGCTGTTGCTGCTAGATGGCCTCCAAGATCCGCAAAACCTGGGCACACTCCTCCGTGCGGCTGAAGCCATCGGTGTGCATGGTGTGGTCATCCCACGCCGGCGCTCCGCTCAAATCACACCTGCCGTCAGCAAAGCCTCTTCTGGAGCAGTTGAGCACCTGATGATAGCCGGTGTGAGCAACCTCAACCAAGCAATCCGATCTCTGAAAGAGGCCGGTGTCTGGGTAGTTGGTCTGGAGGACGTGCCTGAAGCCCAACACTACCGGGACGCTGATCTGGACCGGTCCCTGGCTTTGGTCGTGGGGAGTGAGGGCAAAGGACTGAGCCGTCTGGTGAGAGAGAGATGTGACTTCCTGATCAAGCTGCCCATGAGCGGGCGAGTGGCTTCGCTGAACGCGGCTGTGGCCGGCTCCATCGCGCTGTATGAAGTATGGGAACAGCGACACCCGGCACCCTCGCGAAGGGAAGGATAAGCGGTCACAGGGTTAAACGTTGAAGCGTACGTGAATCACATCGCCATCCCGAACGGGATAGTCCTTTCCCTCCAGGCGGATAAGCCCTTGCTCGCGGGCAGCACTCATGCTACCGACTCGTTTGAGTTCACCGCAACTAACTACCTCGGCGCGGATGAAACCCCGTTGTATGTCCGTGTGGATGGTCCCCGCAGCATCCAAGGCTGTCAAGCCATTGCGCAATGTCCAGGCGCGCACCTCCTTGCCACCGGTTGTCGTGAAGAAGGTAATGAGATCTAATAAGCGGTAGCCAGCCCGGACTACTCTGCCCAGAGCTGATTCGGACAACCCCAGTTCTTGCCGGTAGACACGCGCTTCCTCCAGAGGCCAGTCGGCCAGGTCAGCTTCCAATTGGGCACAGATGATTACCACTTGAGCTTTCTCAGCAGCCGCGCGCTCCACTACAGACCGGGCCAACTCTTCTCCATCAGGTAGCTCTGACTCGCTCACGTTGGCGATATACATGCAGGGCTTGCCAGTCAGGAGACTCAACTCGCGGATCATCTGGCGCTCTTCGATAGAGAGATCAGCACAGCGCAGGCTCGCCCCAGATGCCAGCAATTCATGCAAGTGCGTCAGCAGTTCAATCTGTCCCTGGAAATCACGAGGCCGGGACTTGGCCTGAGTGCTGACTTTCTCCAGCCGGCGTTCAGCGGTGGCCAGATCGGCGAGAGCAAGCTCCAACTCAATGATCGCGATGTCGCCAACCGGATCCAGTTCCGATGTGGTGTGGGGCACTTGTGGGTCAGAGAAACAGCGTACGACCATGGCGATGGCGTCCACGCCGCGGATGTGGCCAAGAAACTGATTGCCAAGTCCCTCCCCAAGATGTGCTCCTTTCACCAACCCCGCGATATCTACCAGCCGCAAGGTGGTCGGAGTCGTCTTTTGTGGCTTGATGATCTCCGCGATATCGTAGAGGCGCTGGTCAGGAACCGGGACGACGCCAACGTTGGGCTCGATTGTGGTGAAGGGGTAATTGGCTACCAGCGCATTGGCACGAGTCAGGGCATTGAACAGAGTAGACTTTCCCACATTAGGCAGACCAACAATGCCCAGTTGCATTGTCACGGCACGTTTTCCTTCTCTGACACTTCTTTCTCAGTCTCAACCTCAGGGCCTACCTTATAGCGCTCTGGCCAGGGCTGGAAACGGGAGAAGAACTCCTCCCTCTTTACAGAGCCATCAGGCCAACGGATAATGCGATAGAGAGTAACATCCAGACCTTCCCGGGAGCTTTCCAGTTGCTTCTTGGTCCCAGGGGGCAAGGAGGGATCCAATTCATAGACCGGGTCCGGGGGCGGCACTCTGTCCGATATCTGGGGTTCCTCCATCTCCACAGTACGGCCTGTCCCAGTTCCGTAGAAATCAAAGATCAAGGATTCCTTCACGCGATCTGCGTGGGTCTGGATGAGGACAGCATGTTTCGTGTCATTGGTGAACTTAAAGTCTACCGAGGGCGAGAAAATGGCCGCATCCAGACCGAGAGGAGGTTCATACCAACCGACGCGATAGGCGTGTGGCCAGCGCTCGACGATGGGAAAGCCCCCGAAGAAAGCGGCACGAAAGCAGGTTGTGGAGACCTGACACACACCGCCTCCAGGGCCCAGGATTGTGCGATCGCCGAAGATCACCCACGATTCCTCAAACCCATAGGCTTCAGACACTGCTCCCAGATAGTGATTGAAGGAGAAGGTCTCGCCTGGCAACACGACCACACCGTGGAAGCGCGCGGCGGCCACCTCGATATTACGCGCGCGTTCCTCGGAGGAACCTTTGAAGAAGGTCTCTCCCCGGCCCATCAATTCGCGGATGCCCAGCTCGTCGCTATGCTCAACGGAGACACGCGCCGGCGTGGATTCGACGGACAACGGAATGACTCGCTGATCAGCTTTCACCTGAGATTCAATGAGGCCGACAGTGTCGGTGATGTTCAAGGCCAGGCCATCCTGACTCATCACCGTGGGCACCAGTTGTCCCGTGACCGGATTGTATTCAAAACGAGCGTCACGAGAAGGCCGAGCGATCTGCATGTCCAATCGAGATACCCACTCTGCCAACTCTTCTCGATCCAGACCTATGCTCAGATCCACTCGTCCCTCGGGAGTAGCAACCTGTCGAATGACGAGCATCTTGGCCAGAGCGGCTTGGTCTAGCGTCCAGGTACGCTTGCTCTCTGTCAGAGCCGTCCCGTCTTCTGCATCAGGCACCCGGTCGGAGAACGAAAGAATAATGGGGGCACTCAGGATGCGCTCGGCCTGAGCACGGCCCATCTCCACATCCAGCACCGGTGGACGTATCTCGACGACTGACAGTTCAAGCCGTTCCAGGGGAGAACTGCCCAGTTGCTCTCGCAGGCGCTGGCAAGTGGCAGCAACTGCCAGCTCCCGTCCGGGCCGGCTTGGCTCGACCCGTACTTGAAGCCCAGTAATTACTAAGCTAGCGTTACGGGCAGGATGGTCGATGTCTCGCGCCAGCCGTCCCAGATAGACCGCACAGCGACCTTCATCAAGATCGAGCACTGGCGTGAGCGAGCGATCTTTCAAGAGAAGCTCGAGTTGCGTGCGAATGTCGTGGCGAAACTCGCCGCTCCTGCCCAGCGCATAGGCAGCAGCTACAGTCGCATTGATATCCACACTCACACCCATATCGGCCAGGGATGCCATCCACGACTGCTGAGCATCACTGAGCAGGATCGGCCGTTGAGCATAGTCGCGATAGTAGTCTTCCAGCAGTGTCTTAGCCTCGGAGCGAGCTTTTCCTCGCAAGTCCATCTCTTCGACGCGCACCCCGGGGTAGATACGCTGGGCGTAGTGGGCTTGATGAATGATCATCGCCACGCCAGCGGCACCGATGCAGATGGCAAGGAAGAGTAGCAGGACTAGATAGGTGTTGCCGCGCTGCCGCGCTTCTGCATGAAGCCAATCCCCGATCATATTCCTCCTACCTGCCCTCCGCAACGATGGAGCTAACTCTGATGATTATACCCGGTTTCCGTATCCCGTCCAGTGTCAACAGGTGTCTGATCGCATTCGGACCACTGGCAAGGTGCAACGCACCTGAGCATGGCCCGTGGAGGTGCGTTGCACCCGATTGCAGCCAAATACAATTGCCTCGCCAGACTCCGCCGCAAGTTGACTCGAGGGGACAACATATGGTAAGATGTAGCTGGACGCGACAGGGATGTCCCTACGCGCTCTCTTGCTGACAGAGCCCAGACGGAATTCAGCCATCGAAGGAGGTAACTCGAATGAAAGCACGTTTCACACTGTTTGGTATCGGAGTTGCTATCTTAACCCTTCTGTCCTCCTTGAGTTCCTTGGCCCTGGAGCCAGCGTTGACGCCGTCATACCCATCGGCTCCAGACCCATGGCAAACGCCATCGTACCCATCGGCTCCAGACCCATGGCAAACGCTGCGGTCGCCCCATCCTGGCGAACTGCCCTCTCCACCAGAATCGTCCACCTCAGTGGATGCCGATGACTGGACCATCATCCTGGCCGACGGCTTCGAGGGGGACTTCCCCGGCGACTGGGTCCTTTCTGGCCACCCATATCTCACTTTCTGGAAGCGGGATTGCCGTGCCTCTGAGGGGACCTACAGTGCCTGGTGCATCGGCAAGAGCACGAGTGGCCAATACTTGCCCTGCCGTAGCCTGTTCCCAACCACACAGTACAACCATCCATCGAATATGACGTACGGCCCCTTCAGTCTGGAAGACGCCTGGGCCGCGGAATTGAGCTTCAGCTATTGGCTGGACATGGCCTACCCCGACGGAGGGGGGGCAGTTAGCGCGTCGATGGGCAGACACTCATCCCGCCTCGGCCTCCTGAAAACGTATCCCGATGCTTCCGAGGGGTGCACAGATGGGTGGTGCACCATTACCGTGGACCTGGCTGCCTTTCCATACCTGGGCAACCTCTGCGGACAACCCGAGGTATGGATTGAGTTCTCGTCATACACCTTCTCTGGAAACGGTCAAGGGTTGTTCGTCGATGACGTAGTGGTACGCGCGAAGTTTGGCGAGAGGCCGACGGCCACACCTACCCCAACAGCGACTGCCGGCCCGACGGCGACAGGTGCTCCAACATCAACACCTACTGCCACGCGACAGCCCCCTACGAACCCGGTCTACCTACCCCTCATCCGGAACGCCGGGACGGTTGAGGGCACCCCGACGGTCACCATGACCCCGTTGATGCCTACGCCCACGGCAACATTCACGCCGCCCCCGCCCACTCCCACGCCCACGGAAACGCCATCCGATGGCCCGGGTTGGCACAATGTAGTTGAGGAGGACTTCGAGGGCGAGTGGCCGGGTGAGTGGGACCTGTTAGACAGGAGTTCCTATGACGGCGGCGAATACCTGTGGGGTAAGCGGGATTGCGATGCCTACGAGTCAACATACAGCGCCTGGTGTGTGGGCGGCGGCGCGGACGGCAGCCAGCTTCCGTGTGGGGTAGACTATCCGAATTTCGCTAGGTCGTGGATGATCTACGGGCCTTTTGCCCTGCCGGAAGCGGAACACGCGTATCTGACCTTCAGGCACCGTCCGGACATTGAACCCAACGTCGATACCCTTTTCATTGGGTTTTCACTGGACGGCGAGACGTTCTCGGGGGGTAGCGCAGCGATCCATACCTTCGATTGGTTCCTAATTGGCATGGATCTGAAGGGCGGGGGAGAGGACGTCACAGGCCAAGAGGAGGTGTGGATCGGGTTTGAGTTCCGAAGCGATAGAACCATCACCTACCCAGGAGCTTTCATTGACGACGTGGTGGTGACCTGGTGTGCCTCTGGCTGTTCCGAGTCTGCCATCGAGAGCATGTCAGGTGTAGACGGAAAGTGGCATTTGATCGAGCCCAAGTTCAAGGTCAAGGTGCTGAGGGCCATCGATTGAGACAGATGTGTGCCGCGACATGAGTGTCGAAGAGTCCGTCTGACCCTTGATGGACGCGACGCGCAGAACTGATGCCTGGAGTCGAGGCTCGATCCGGGCAATGTGATCTTGCCTACCCTGGAGCCCGACTGAAGGCCCCACTCCGGCAGGCCCGATGCCTGGAGCCGAGGCTTCAGCCGGGCAACGATGTCTTCCTGCCCTCGAACCCGCCTGAAGGTTCTCCTCCGACAGGAACTCGCCCCCAAGCTGACGTACACCCAGTGTCACGGCTTCTATGTAGTCTGACTTGTGCTAGCGGTTCTGTCAGGGAATTGTCCGAAGAAAGACGCGACTATTACTTGAAGTCAGCCTCCCGGCGTGCTATTATGTATGTGATACAAGGGGCAGGGGGAGACAGCCCCTTGTACGTGGGAGGGGGAGAAAAGCGCGCATGAAGGAGATCACGCGTCGCCTTTGGGTAGTTGCCCATCGGGGGGGAGCCGCTCTGGCAGCCGAGAACACCATGGCGGCCTTCCGCGCATCCACAGAGGCAGGCGCTGACATGCTTGAATTGGACGTGCGGCTGACGGCAGACAATCACCTGGTGATCTACCATGACCAGGAGCTTACTCGTACGGCCGGCATAAGCAGGCGTGTTGTTGACTGCTCTCTGAGAGAACTGCAGTTGCTGGATGTAGGCAGCTACTTCAACGAGGGCCTTGCAGGAGAGCGCGTCCCTACTCTACCAGAGGTGCTAGATTGGGCCCGAGGACGTGCCAGACTGCTTCTGGATCTCAAGCTAGAGCCACATCACGAGGCCCAGATCATCAAGGAAATCGTCGCCCGAAGGATGGAGTTCGACGTTGTCCTGGGCACACGTTCCCTGGAATCGCTCAAGGCGATGAAATCCCTTTGCCCATTGATACGCACCGTGAGTCTTGCTCGCTCGCTATGGGCCACACAAGACATGGTTGATGAGCGCGTGGAGTTCGTACGGCTCTGGCACGAGTGGATCACGCCCGAGCACGTGCAGCGCTTCCACGATATGGGCCTGCCGGTCTGGGTAATGACCGGTGGACGCCATTCTCCGGACGTCGGAGAGACGACGATGGAAGAGTTACGGGAGTTGAGGGCGGCAGCCGTGGATGGCGTCATCCTGAATGACCCGACGTTGGCTATTGAGGCGAACAGGGAGTTGCTTGGCATTGGGGAATAGCCCAATCATCTTGCCCCGGCGACCCCATCCCTACACATGAAATGCTCTGCGAAGCTCACTCATCAGGGTGCCGAGGCGAGCTTCTACTTGAGCCAGTGTCTTCTCATCCAACTCCGGGCCCTGGTGATCCCGCAAAGTGCCTGGGCCATACTTCTCCACGTAGGCCGGCGGAAGCTTGTCAGGAAACTCTTGTCCGCTCATGATGCCGTAGGCCAGCGTCCAGGCCCGAGGCACGACAGAGATATCGTAGCCCCCTCCTCCCAATGCCAGCCAGAGCGGAGCCAGTCCTCTCATCCCTGCTATCACAGCCCCGTACCCTCGCGTGGTGAGGCAGAGATGCGTGAGGGGGTCCAGATAATGTGTGTCTATACCCAACTGGGTTACGATGATGTCAGGATGGTAGCGCTCTACCATAGGAATGACGACCTCCTCGAAGACCCTCAGGTACAGTTCATCGGTGGTGTACGGTGGCAGAGGAACGTTGACACAGAATCCCTCCCCCGCGCCTGCTCCCTGTTCATCCACGAAACCAGTCCCTGGGAAGAGATAGTGGCCGGACTCGTGGAGAGAAATGGTCAGCACCTGGTCCGTCTCGTAGAACGCCCGCTGCACGCCGTCCCCGTGGTGGGCATCTATGTCGATATAGGTCACGCGCAGACCCTGGCGAAGCAGATAGTGTATGGCAACAGCGACATCATTGAAGACGCAGAACCCCGATGCCCGCTCAGGATCAGCATGATGCAGGCCACCGCCGAAGCTGAAGGCAGTACTCACGTCACCGCTCAAGAGCATCTCCGCTCCGGTGATGGCGGACCCCACCTTCAGCGATTCGATTTCCCACATGTGGGGGAAGACGGGATTGTCCCCGGGGCCGAAGCCATAGCACCTGTAGTCGGGGAGTTCTTCACCGGCGCTGAGTCGCTGTACCACCTCGACGTACTTTGCGGTGTGGAAGAGACAGATCTCTTCGATGGTCGCAGGGCGTGGCTCCACCAGCAGGGAGTCGTGCTTCTCGAAGGCATTGTAGCCTTCCAGAAGCTCGTAGGTGCGGCGTAGTCGCTCGGGCCTGAGCGGATGGGAAGCTCCGTGGCCAGATTGCCACAGTGCCGGAGAGCAAAGGAAAGCACAGGAGGGGCGAGGCATCTCACAGAACATGCTGTCTGGTCCAGATGTTACATCTGTCAATGGCTCTATCCCGTTCCAGGCTTCTCACGGAGATGCCTCGCCCCTACCCGCGCTATCGTGGCAACTATGAGATCGTGATTCTTGCCGTTGCTGGCCAGGATTCCGTGTCGTTGGTGGACATCTTCTTGATTGTAGCGGATGGGGAGTCCCCGCAAATCGGTCATGATGCCTCCTGCCTCGCGCAGGATAGCTTCGGGCGCACAGACGTCCCACTCTTTCGACATGCTGCCAGTGTTGATGTAGACATCAGCCTCCTGTTGGCAGATGAGCCCTACCTTAAGGCCTGCGCTCCCGTGACTGAGGTGCTGGCTGATGCCCAGAGCCTGCTGTATGGCCACTACCTTGGAGCTGAGATGCGTCCGACTGGATACCAGACACATTCGGGGCGCTTCGGAGATGTCTGAGACATGCAGGGATGTCACTCTTCCGCGGTGGTCCATGAAGGCCCCAAACCCTTTCGAGGCATAATAGAGGAGATCGTTGGTGGGCTGGTATACCACCCCCAGGATTGGCTGTCCATCAATGAGAAGACCGATCATGACCGAGAACTCATCGTCACGGTTGATGAAGTCTTGGGTGCCATCTACGGGGTCTACCAGCCAGACACGGGAGGAAGAGAACCTTAAGCCATCGTCCGCGGACTCCTCCGCCAGGATTGCATCGCGGGGGAAGGTTTTCTCGAGACCTCTAACGATAAGCTCGTTGGCAACCCGATCCGCCAGTGTAACGGGTTCATCTCCAGCCTTGAATTCCACCTCGTACTCCCGGCCATGGTAGACCGGGAGTATCTTCTTTCCGGCCTCTCGCGCCAGATCAATGGCCTGGGCGAGTTCTCGTTGCAGTCGCATGGGCCCACTCCCGCCGTACTGCTCACGCACCCTCGCGTTCGTCGGTCACGCTCTCTTCCGTTGCCAGGGAAAGCTCCGCGCTCTCCTCAGCCAGTGGCTTCTGTTTGGCGATGAAGTGACGGTAGACGAGGATGCCACCACACAAGACAAACGCGGCGAGCGCGAAGAGTTGGGCGGTGGGAATACCGGCGATCCTCCATAGATCAGGCTCAGCACGCTGGTACTCCAGGAAGAAGCGCCCCAAGGGGTAGAGCACACCATAGAAGCAAGCAATGTCACCGGGAAGCAATCGCTTCTTGTAGCGTCGAGATAGGAACCAGAGGATACCAAAGCTCAGAAGATTCCAGATGGATTCGTATAAGAAAGTGGGGTGGAAGCGCCCATCGTACTGCGCAAACTGGGGATATTGGAAGTCGCGCCTGGCGTGATCGATGTATATTCCCCACGGCAAGTCAGTCGGAAACCCGAAGAGTTCCTGATTGAAGAAGTTGCCCCACCGACCCAGAGCCTGGGCCAGGGGAACACCAACGAATGCGTAGTCTCCCCACTGAAGGAACGAGAGCTTGTTACGCTTCGTGTAGATATACATCCCCACCATGCCACCGAGGACGGCCCCGTAGATGCCAAAGCCGGCCATGTGCAATCCAAAGATCTGGTCGAGATTCTGGGCATAGATTTCGTCCCACTTGTGAATTACGTGATACAGTCGTGCGCCGACGACGCCGAATATGAGGCACCATACCAGTGCACTCCAGACATGATCCGGATCTTCGCCGTCGTCCGCGACTAGCTTGCCGGCGACTGTCGCAGCGAGAACGACGCCAGTCATGATCAGGAATCCGTACCAGTAGATGGTGATGGGGCCGATTTGTAAGAGAATGGGATCAGGAGTCACTCTGTCCTCCTTCTTCTTTCTTTGAGATAGTAAGATATGGATGCGAACAGCGATAATTATACTCCAAAAGGAAAGATTTGACTAGAATGGATAGAATGGGACATTGACACGCTTGGAGACTTACGCTAGAATACAGCCAACTTGGTAAGAATCTTCCATCGAGCATGCAGTCTATCCTGCAGCATCATCGGTGGCACTGGAGAGAGCAAGAATGTGGGAGAGAATAGCGTATCAGCCAACCCTCTTTCCAGATCTAACGACTGAGTTTCCATCCACGCGCTATCAAGGTAGCAAGGCGAAACTTGTAGAGTGGATCTGGACACAAATTGCAGACCTGAGGTTCACGACCTGTCTAGATGCCTTCGGAGGTACTGGAGTGGTTTCCCACCGGTTGAAAAGAGCCGGCAAGCAAGTCGTGTACAATGATCTACTGCGCTTCAACTACCACATTGGGCAAGCTCTCATCGAGAACAGCCAGACCCGCCTTAGCCCAGAAGACGTAGATTGGCTTCTGCAAACACACTCGGGCATAACGTATCCTCATTTCATCCAAGAGCATTTTTCTGACATCTACTTCCTTGATGAAGAGAATGCCTGGATTGATCAGACAATCACCAACATCCGCCGACTGACCGACCCTTACAAATATGCTCTTGCTTTCTTTGCTCTGTGCCAGGCGTGTATTATAAAGCGGCCCTATAACCTATTCCATCGGAAGAACCTCTACATGCGCTTGGCCGAGGTTGAGCGATCTTTCGGGAACAAGACCACTTGGGACAAGCCTTTTGACTACTGGTTTAGCACATTCGTTGCTGAAGCGAATCGGGCTGTCTTTGACAATGGCCGGGTAAACCAGGCCTGGAATTCTGACGCTGTCGATGTTCCTGGCGAGTACGATCTAGTGTACATAGACACTCCTTACATATCTAAGCACGGGGTTGCTGTTGATTACCTGGCCTTCTATCATTTCTTGGAAGGCTTAACGATGTATGACGAGTGGGACAAGCATGTAGATTTCAAATCAAAGCATCTTCGCTTGCAGCCACAGCCAAGTGAGTGGACAGACACGAAACGAATTCATAGGGCTTTTGATCGGCTGTTTCGAAGATTCCAAGATAGTATTCTGGTCGTTTCTTATCGTAGCGATGGGATACCTTCTGAGACAGAATTAGTATCTTTGCTCAAGAGGTATAAGAGCCACATCCGCGTCGAGCATTTCGGGCAGTACAAATACGTCCTGTCCACCAATTCCAAGTCCAGGGAGATACTGCTGATTGGTACATAGCTCATTGCAGGAGATCATATGAAAGTGGAGAGGTTCAGAGAGGCTCTTTTGAAACAATTCGGCGAGTTCACGCGCACGCTTGCTACTGATTCTGGAGACTGGACCATTAAAGGATTCATAGATGTCTATCGGAATGTCTACACCATCTCAGTAGATACAAAGGTCGTGTCCAAGATCATGGAGTTGATGCTTTTCCCAATTATCTCGCGGTTTGCTGCGGAGCATGATTACAAACTGGTGCTTAGTGAGTATCAGAACCACTACCCTGATATAAGCTTCATAGCATCGGATGGGACAAAGATTGCCCTTGATCTCAAGAGTACATATCGTCGGGGTCCCAATGCGGTCAATGGCTTCACGCTTGGTGCATTCACAGGCTATTTCCGTCGGAGGCAGTCTACGAAGAATATCATGTTTCCGTATGAACAATATGCGGCGCATTTTGTCTTGGGAATCGTCTACAGCCGTAGAGACGAACCCATCGATGA
Source organism: Anaerolineae bacterium (assembly GCA_022013675.1). Taxonomy (GTDB): domain Bacteria; phylum Chloroflexota; class Anaerolineae; order JAKLPW01; family JAKLPW01; genus JAKLPW01. Next base: position 33,898 of record JAKLPW010000423.1, read on the forward strand.
GCGCCGAGTCTATACTCTGGACAGTCTTCGGGATATTGTATCAGTGGTGAAGGACTTTTCGCTTCTGCTCTCGGAGAAGTGGCGAATTGCTAATGATCGGCCAGGGAGCGGAAATACGAAGAATATAGGTTCGGTGAAAGACCTTCGGACGCTGGTTCAGGGTACAGGGCCATTCGCACCGCATGGGGAAGAAGTTTTCAACGACTACTGGATGAATTACCTAACAAAGGATATGGCACGAGCTATTGACTCGGCTGTTCCTTATCGAAACCTTGCGGAGTATTTAGAATGGCGGGATCGTCTCAGCAAGAGAAGCTAGAGTGTCGGCGCAAATCCCCGGCGTGGACGCACTAG
>JAKLPW010000424.1 GCA_022013675.1 Anaerolineae bacterium
CGGAGGCGTACTGTTCGCGCATGTTCTGATCCACTACCTGAGAGGCGCTCAAGTTGGTGCTCACGTGGGACAGCATCGGCACCACCAGAAGCACGCCAAAGGCCAACGCCACCAGCGCCAGGGCCAACGAGACTCCCTGCTCGCTCTTCCAGGCAAACCCGCCAAACCTACGCTCTTGCATGTGACCCACCTCACTCCCAATAAGCCGTATCAAGTCTCAAATCAAATCTCAGAGCACTGGTACGCTCAATCCCGCGAAAGGACACGGTCACCGTGATACTCAGCGTATCCGTCACTGTGCCGGCAGGCCCAAAGGATATGAAGCCGATCTCCCGTCCGATTACCTGACTCGCCCCATCTTGAGTCCGAGTCAGGGTATGATCCTCCTCCGAGTAACTGTAACCAATGGTGCGATAAGAAGCCATCTCGTCCTTCCCTACCGTGTAGTACGGCAGGGTGAGCGTCAGAGTAGTACTGCCGACTATTGCCTGGGAGGGGGAGGCCGAGACTACGTCGCGGTTGAGCCAGGAAGCCACGTTCTGGAGTTGATGCTGGGCCTTCAGCTCGGACTGTCCCTTGACAGTGAGGTGAGACAGTTGATAGAGGGTCATTGCCAGGCCACTGGTAATGAGGGCACTGATGGCGAGGACAAGCATGAGCTCTAGCAGAGTGAATCCTCTCTGGCTCCTTTTGACCCGCGTTACGTTGAACATCCTCATCCTCACGGCCCTCGCTTGTAGCCCTCCATCACGAACGCGATCTGCTCACCGCTCTTGACAGTGATCGTGATCAGTTGGAGATTCGTTTCCAGCGTTTGGGCTGCCACCATGAGAGAATAGCCCGGGACAGCATCTACGGGGACCTCCAAGATGTCATACTCGTAGGCACCCGCTTCCGTCTTATAGGGCACATTCTTGATGTGCTCCAATCCTGCCCGGGCCAGGTTCTCCGATGAAACCCGCTTGTGTACCGTCCCGACCCCCGCGCTGCCAACCGACAGTCCTCCCAGGAAGATGGTCAACGCCAGGGCGATGATGGCCAGGGAAATCAGTTCTTCCAGGATGGATATACCCCTCTCGTTCCTTGGCATGAGTCACCTCCTAGCCAACTGAGCCAATGATCGAATACATCGGCATCACAGTTGCCACCGCCACGAACCCCACGATCCCTCCGATGAAGACCATCAACGCTGGTTCCATGGCACTGGACAGAGCCGCCACGGCACGGTCCACCTCCTCCTCGTAGAAGTTGGCCATGGTTTCCAGGTTGTCATCCAAGGTCCCTGCCTCTTCTCCCACTCGAACCATCTGCACTAACATGCTTGGGAAGACCTTGTGCTTCGATAAGGGACCAGAGAGGCCCTGTCCCTGCATCATCTCGTCCCGCACCTCGGTGATGGCCTCCCGTATCAGGATGTTCCCCATAGTCCGAGCGCACATCTCCAAGATCTCCGGCAGCGCCAGGCCCGCTCGCAGCAGAACGGACATCGTCCGGCTCAAACGCGCCGCCGCTCCTTGTACCGTGACCTTCTTGATCAGAGGGATCTTCAACGCCAATATATCCTTCAGTCTCTTCCCTACAGCCGTCGCAGCGAACCAGACGCTGAACACCAGCAACACTACCCCCACTATCGCGAGAGTAGTACCATTGGCAGTGGTGAAGTCTGTGATGGCCATCAATACGCGAGTTGGCAAAGGCAGTTCTGTGTCGAACGTTTCGAACAGGCTCATCATCGGAGGCAGCGCCACGACGATCAGCAGGACAACCACCCCGATAGCCGCTGAGAAAACGAAAGCCGGGTAAGCCATAGCGCTACGGATCTTGCGCAGGATGGCATCCTCCTTCTCCATGTGCGTGGCCATCTGCCGCAGCACCAGAGAAATGTTCCCGGTTCGCTCCCCAACCTCGATCATGCGAGAGAAAAGCGGCGGGAAGATCTGCGTATGCTTCTGGATGGCCTCCGACAGGGATACCCCCCTTCTCAGATCTTCGGTTATCTCCTGGATTGCTCGGCCAAAAGCCTTATTGTCGACTTGCTCGCCCAACAACTGCAAAGAGCACACGATGTGGATGCCCGACTCAACCAGCGTGGCAAGCTGCCGTGAAAAGATGATCAGGTCTCTCTTCTTCACCCCGAACATGGAGGGCATGATGTCTGCCAACGAGCGCCGGGGCTGTTTCTGGCGCAAGGTAATCACGGTGTAGTCCATGCCCCACAAGAGTTCCTCGGCGGACTTCTCCGTATTGGCCTCAATGACACCCTGGATTCTCTCCCCATTAGCATTATAGGCGACATACTGATACGATGCCACTCGTCATCTCCTTATTTGATAACAAACACGTTACGCATGACCTCATAGGGAGTGGTCATCCCTAGCTTGGCCTTCATCATACCATCGGTGCGCATCAAGACCATTCCTTCCTTGACGGCCTGCACGCGGATATCGTCTGCACTGGCTCCCTGGAGAACCATCCGTCGTATCGTCTCGCTCATGACCAGAATCTCGTAAACCGCCATCCGTCCCTTGTATCCGGTCTGCGCGCACAGGTTACAGCCCTCTCCGTATAGGAACTCCTCCCGATCCTCGCCCAGCTCCTCTTTATAGGCCATCCGCTCCTCATCAGCCACCTTCCTGGGGGTTTTACAGTGGGAACAGACGCGACGCACCAGGCGCTGTGCCACAACGGCTACCAGCGCCGAAGTGATGAGAAACGGCTCCACACCCAGATCCATGAGGCGAAAGACGGAACTCACCGAGTCGCTGGCATGCACGGAGGAGAGCACCAGGTGCCCGGTAAGAGCCGCCTGAATGGCAGTACTGGCGGTCTCCTCATCTCGGATCTCACCAACCAGCATAATGTCAGGGTCCAGGCGCATACTGGCTCGAAGGCCAGAAGCAAAAGTGATGTTGGCCAGTAGATTGACCTGCATCTGGCAGATATCGTCGAATTGATACTCGATCGGATCCTCAATGGTGATGATCTTGTTCTCATTACGGTCCAACTGGTTGATGGAAGCGTAAAGGGTAGTGGTCTTGCCGGACCCCGTAGGGCCACTCATCAGGATCATGCCGTAGGGCGAATGTAAGACGCGCTCGTAGACTTTCTGACACTCAGGCAGGAAGCCCAGGTCGGAGAGGCTCAGGACAGACATGGCTTTGTCAAGAATTCGAAGAACACCCATCTCTCCCCGCACGGTATTGGATGTAGCCACACGAATGTCTACCTCCTTGTTGCCTACCTTTACCGAAAATTGCCCGTCTTGCGAACGACGCCGCTCGGCGATGTTCAAGTTGGCAAGCACCTTGATGCGGGAAAGCAGAGGAGCGTGGACTCCCAGTGGAAGCGTCATGGCATCGTGCAGAATACCATCAATGCGGTAGCGAACGCGCAGACGATCTTCCTGAGGTTCGATATGAATGTCGGACGCAGCATCTCGCACCGCTTGAGCGATGATCAAGTCCAGAGCGCGCACCACGGGTGACTGCGCGACCAGGTCGGCTGAAAGCCGCTGCCTTTCCTCGACTTCGGGCCGCAGGGTGAATTCGATTCGCTCTATCTGCTTCTCAATCTCGCCCATGGAGCGATAGTGGAAATTGATGGCACTCAGGATGTCCAGTTTCGGCACGTTGGTGGGCCTGATCCGCAGGCCGGTTCGAGCGCGGACATCCTCAATGGCATAGATGTCTCGCGGATCACTCATGGCCAGTATCAGGGTACCATTTTCCACTCGCAGAGGGACAATGTCGTGCTTCCGAGCCATCTCCTCGGGTATCAGTTGGATGACCTCCGGGTCGATGTCAAAGCTCTTAAGATCTACGGAGGAAGCCTCGCCGTCGCCACCACGTCCCTCGATCATCTCAATGATGGTGTCCACGTCGAAAGGCTTGTAGAGCATACCATCCACACCGGCCCACAAAGCCTCAGATACTACTCCCTCGAATGTGGTGTTCCCGCTCATCAGCAGAGCCGTCACATTGGGATCAATGGACTTGACCTCGCGCAGAGTCTCGACGCCATTCATGCCCGGCATCATGACGTCAATCAGCACCAGGTCAAAGTGGCCTTGCCTCATGGCCTCGATGGCCTTGCTGCCATCATTTACAGACACCGATGCGTAGCCTCTCGCTTCGAGGCTGTCCGACAGAGCCTCACACAGACGGACATCATCATCAATGATCAGGATACTGGCTTTAGCTTGCATCTGCCCCTCCTAACTACTTCACACAGACGATTCCTGTCCCCAAGTCACACGGAATCGACGGAACTTTGCCTCCCTCTGTTCCAGTCCCGACATGCTGCGCAACACCTCCCGGGTTGCTACCTCCGTACCTTAGCCCCTTGTGGGCGTTGGCGGGCGGCTCAACGTCCACCACCGTCAGCGCCCGCATGGGCCCAAAATCCGCTCCCTCTACCTCCGGTGAAGGCCCCCCAGTGCTGGGGGGGCCCCCAGTGCTGGGCGCGCCCGCAGTTATGGGCGATCTCCTGCTGGCTGCCCTGAGGGTGCGTACCGGGGAAGTACTACTCTGAAGGGACAGTACTCTCCCGGTCTTCGCCGAATCAGATCCAGGGGCGGCCATTTCCTCAGCTATCAGTCGCAAAGCTTCCGGTTGAAGCTTGTATCCTTTCAGATCCAGGCGTGGCATAGCAGACCCATACTTGCCCTTCCACTCGAGGATGTCCAGAACTGTCTCAATCTTGAAAGGCTTATGAAGCACCCCGTCAGCACCGGCTCTCAGCGCCTCAGAAATGAGACCCTCCATCGCGCTGTGACCCGTCATCACAATGGTCGTCACGTATGGATCAATGTTCTTGATCTGTCGCAGGGTCTTGATGCCGTTCTGCTCAGGCATCATGATGTCAATAAGGACAAAGTCAAAAGGTTGTGTTCCGACTTCTTCGATGGCCTTGGCGCCACTGTCCGCCACGACCACCCTGAATCCCTTCTCCGAGATGATGTCGGACAAGGTCTCGCACATACCCTCGTCATCATCTACGATCAAGACATAACTTTTCGGTGGCATATGAACATCTCCACAAACCTGGCGACTCAGCCTTTGCCTCGTCGCCAAACTGTACCCTGTGCCTGGTGACTCACTAGTACAGCTCGGCAGAAATCCGCCGCGCGCTTCCTTTCCCGGTGTTTCTATTCCTGCTCTAAGGGGATCGACAGATCCCCGTCTGGAGCAACCGGGTTGCCCCATAATGCCTATCCTGAGCTCGCCGAAGGGCCGGGATCTGACGATCCCTGGCGAGCGTTAACCGGCGTAGGATTCGGTCTGTTTCCTTTCCTGCTCTAAGGGGATCGACAGATCCCCGTCTGGAGCACCAGTTTTGCCCCATAATGCCTATCCTGAGCTCGCCGAAGGGCCGGGATCTGACGATCCCTGGCGAGCGTTAACCGAGCGAGATTCAGAAC
>JAKLPW010000425.1 GCA_022013675.1 Anaerolineae bacterium
CAATGCAGATCGCCATCGGTTCTGACCACGTGGGCTACTCGCTAAAGGAGGAGTTGAAATCCTTCTTGGCTGAACGCGGTTTGGAACTCATGGATTGCGGTACTGAGTCAGATACGTCCTGCAACTACCCGTTATTTGCTCGCAAGGTGGCAAAGGCCGTAGCATCTGGCACCTGCGAGCTGGGCATCCTGATATGTGGAACCGGTATCGGCATGTCCATAGCAGCCAACAAGGTGCACGGCATCCGCTGCGCGCTTGTCCACGATGTTTATACAGCCCGCCTGGCACGCCGACACAACGATGCCAACGTTCTAGCAATGGGCGCAACAGTGGTAAGCCTGCCACACGCCAAGCTTATTATCGCGGCCTGGCTCGACGAGGAGTACGAGGGAGGACGTCACAACCGCCGCCTGCAAATGATCAAGGAGATGGAAAGATGATAGTAGCTATCACCCTTTGCCCCAAGAAGGCCAGCTTCGCGCCCATGTTATTCACCGGCCGTATGGAACATGGCATTCGCCGTGCCGCTGAGCTAGGCTGCGATGCTGTGGAACTGAACGTACAGAACCCCACCCTCATTGACACTGTGGCTATCGCTGAGTTGATCGCCTCTCTGGGCCTGACGGTCACCGGCATTGGCACTGGACAGGCCTACTACGAAGAGGGCCTCAGCATTTCTGATACTGATACGAAGGTGCACGAGGCTGCGATACAGAGACTGAAGGTACAGGTAGATTTCGCCCAACAACTGGGTGGTGCCTCCGTGATCATAGGAGGCATGCGCGGCAAGCTCGATGGCTCCCCTGGGGGTAATAGCTGGTCAGAGCAGCGCCAAGCCTCCATCGAAGGAACCCGTGCCGCTGCGGACTACGCTGCTGGCCGTGGTGTCAGAGTGCTCATAGAGCCTATCAATCGCTACGAAACCAACTTCATCAATTCCATCGCCCAGGGACTAGAGTACCTTGACGAGATTGATCACAGCAACGTGAGCCTATTAGCCGACACGTTTCACATGAACATTGAGGAAGTCTCTCTGGCAGACAGCATCCTCGCCGCCGGAGAACGCCTGACCTACATGCATCTCGTGGACAGCAACCGTCGGGCCACAGGCATGGGCCACACGGACTTCAAAGCCGTCATCGGAGCACTGCACGAGATCGGATACGACGGCCCCCTTTGTGCCGAAGTCATCCCACTTCCGGACGACGAGACCGCCGCTCGCCAACACGTCGAGTTCGTGAGAGCCAATTGGTAGGAGGTAGCCGAAATGAAAAAAGCAAGAGTCGCAGTCGCAGGATATGGTACCATTGGACAGAGATTGGCTGATGGGGTAGCCAGACAAGAGGACATGGAGCTAGTTGGCATCGTGGATCTAGCGCCTACTCTGTCACTACGAGCCCTCAGCGAGATCGGAATGCCCTATGATCTCTACATCGTAGATCCAAAGAGAAAGAGAGAATTCGATGAGGCAGGCATACCTGTGGCAGGTTCCTTCGAAGACCTTCTGAAGAGAGTTGACATCGCCCTGGACGCCGCACCCGCCGGAATCGGGGCCAAGAACAAGGAACTCTACGCGAAACACGGCGTCAAAGCCATCTTCCAGGCTGGTGAGAAAGATGAAATTGCGGACGCCTTCTTCCATGGATATGCCAACTACGAGAAAGGCGTCGGCCAGGACTACCTGAAGCTCACCTCCTGTAATACCACAGGTTTCGTTCGAGCAATAGACGCCCTGGACCGTCTGGCCGGTGTCGAGAAGGTGATCATCACAATCATCCGTCGTGTTGCCGACCCGGGAGACACTCACCGTGGCTATGTAGACCTCCTGAGAATCGAGCCGGTGCCCAACCACCAGTGCGTCGACCTGATGAAGATCATGCCCCACATCCATGCCACCGGATTGCTGGTCCACACTCCAGTCACGCACGGGCACATCATCAATATAGTGGCGACGCCCAAGAGGCGCGTCACAAAAGACGAACTGCTGGACACGTTCCGCGCGCATCCGCGCATCCGTGTGGTGCGCATCGCCGACGGGTTCAATTCCAACACCTCACTCTTCAAGTACGCCCGCGACCTGGGGAACAAGCGAGGGGACATGTATGAAATCGCCGTATGGGAGGAATGTATTGGCTTCTCCGGTGACGATGTCATGTTCGCCATCAACATACCCCAGGAGGCAGTTACAATTCCAGAGACCGTGGATGGCATCCGTGCCAGTCTCAACTTGCAAACCGACCGCCTGGAGGCAGTGGGACTGACCAACAAGTTCTTGGGATTGATACCGGGCTTGTAATCTGGCAAACAGAAGGAAAGATGTGTACTGACAGATATGGATACAGAGATTCTCACGCTGGATGATTTCGACTACCAAGGAAAGACTGTCATCCTGCGACTGGATATCAACTCGCCCATCGATCGCCAGACCGGACAGCTTGCCGATGACAACCGCATTCGCAAGAGCTTGCCCACTATCCGTGAGCTCGCGGCATGTGGGGGACGCGTCGTGATGCTGGCTCATCAGGGTGACACCGAGGACTACCATAACCTGATAGACCTCAGCCCACACGCTGCGCGTATCGCAGAGCTCCTGGGTCACTCCGTGAGTTTCGTTGACGACATCGCGGGCCCCGCTGCAACTGGGCGCATGTCAAACCTCAGGAACGGCGAACTGCTCATGCTCAACAACGTTCGCTACTTGGTGGAGGAGGTCTCCACCTTCATCAACTATGTCAAGCTGACTCCTGAAGAGATGGCTAAGACACGCCTGGTGCGCAATCTCGCGCCTCATGCAGACCTCTACGTATGTGAGGCTTTCTCAGCAGCCCACCGCTCGACGCCCTCTCTCGTCGGGTTCGCTGAAGTACTGCCAGCGGCGGGGGGACGGCTCTTCGTGGAGGAACTCAGCGCCCTGACCCAGGTCAGAGAACGCCCGGAGCACCCTTGCGTCTACGTGCTCGGAGGCGCACGCATTGCCGATGCGTTCAGTATGATGAAGTCAGTCCTCGGCAACGGCTCCGCCGACAAGGTCCTGACCAGCGGGCTAACAGGTGAGGTGATGCTGCTGGCTTGCGGTCAGCAACTGGGAGTACCCAGCGAGAAGCTCATCCACGACAAGGGACTTGATCCGTACATTGACAAGGCTCAGGATTTGCTAAACGTCTACGCCGACAAGATCCTCTACCCCAGCGATTTTGCTATCATTGATGAGGATCAGCGCAAAGAAATTGGCAGAGACAAATTGCCGGTGGACACGCTACTCGTGGACATCGGTGCAAAGACCATCGCAGACTACATCGAGGTTATCAACTCCGCCAGAACGATCTTCGTCAACGGCCCGGCGGGTATCTACGAGCAACCAATGAGCGCAGAAGGCACCCGCCGACTTTGGAACGCCATTGCCGATGCGCCGGGTTACTCGGTCATCGGCGGCGGGGACAGCGTGGCGGCCGCCAGGAGATTCGGAGTGCAGGAGCGCATGGGCTACGTTTGTACATCAGGCGGCGGCATGGTGCGCTTCCTCTCGGGCCAGAAACTATCAGTGGTCGAAGCACTTGAGCGTGCCTCGGTACGCTATCGTGCAAGGAGAACGGAATAGACTATGGAACTCAGCCTGGCCTATGGCCATACCAGTCAGTCTGTCGTGTTGCCCGACACCGTGCAGGTGGTGTTACTGAAGCCCGCCACCGAATCTGCCCCGGCACCATCTGAGGAACTGATATCCCAGGCACTGGCGGAGCCCATCGGCTCACCTCCGCTCAGGGACTGTGTCCGAGGCGCCAAGCGGCTCGTCATCGTAATCAGCGATATCACGCGCCCTTGCCCCTCAGCCATCATGCTCCCCCCCCTACTGGATGCTCTCAATGCCGCCGGCATTCCCGACGATCACATCACCATTGTTTGTGCCCTCGGCCTACACCGTCCTCATACCGAGAACGAGCGCCGCAGTCTGGTGGGTGAGACGGTGTGGGAGCGGGTGG
>JAKLPW010000426.1 GCA_022013675.1 Anaerolineae bacterium
GCTAACGCCGCTGCGGTGATGCGTGTCACACCGTTGATCGTTCCCAGCCACAGGTTTCCGTCTCTATCCTGCAGCATGGTCTTCACTTCAGAGGCGGCAAGCCCGTCCGCTTGCGAGAACACGCGCCAGGTCTCCCCGTCGAAACGGGCCAGACCATCGTATTCCGAGCCGAACCAGAGCACTCCCTCGCGATCTTGGAAGAGTGAGCGTACTCTGGCCCCAGCCAGGCCATCGCGTTGGGTTAACACTCGAGAGACGACCCATCCATTGTCCTTCCGTGTGAGCCTGCAAGCCCCCCCGCGATCTAATAACCCCGTTCCTGCCCACACCGAGCCAGAGCTATCCTCCAGGAGAGCGTTCACATTGTTGTGGGGGAGTCCGTTCTCGGTAGAAAAGTGCTGCCAGGCACCATCCTGGAGATGGCTGAGACCTCCACGGGGTGCTGCGTAGGAGCCAAACCACAGCCCTCCTTCTTGATCCTGCAACATCGCGCTGACCGAGTCGTGCAGCAACCCGTCTCCAGAGGTCAGGATGTGCCACCCCTGGCCATACTGAACGGCGGCACCGCTTTTAGTGCCGGCCCAAATGCGCCCATTCTGGTCCTGTAGCAGTACATCTACGCGCTGATCTGGCAAACCATCTTGTTCTGTATAGGTATGCCATGTGGCCCCATCATATCGTGTCAGGCCTGCACTATGGCCCACCCACAACGCTCCGCTGTCATCCACGAGAAGGGCCTGAACGTATTCCAGAGATGTCCCTGCCTCAATCTGTTCTATCAGCGCGCCAACTCGAATTCGTTCGGTTAGCGATACTGTCGGTTAGCGATATTGTCGGTTAGCGATATTGCCTGAAGATTACTCCTCCGCATATGGCCCCGCATATGGCCCCGCCGAGAGTGCCCACCGCAGCTGCTCCCGTGGTAGCGATCGCGACTGCACCCGCGACCGCTCCGACAGCCCCGCCAATGGCCCAACCCAGGATCCAGCTCATAGGATAGCCGATGGCAACTATCAGTACTCGCTTCCATTCAATGGCCTGTCCTGCTCGCCGGGACAGTCGCCCCAGGCTGATGGCAGAGATGACTCCAGCGATAACCCCGGCTACGGTCCCCGTGACCCCCCAGATGCCTGCCCAACCTAGAGTTGCCGTCCGCAAGGCTTCGGTATCGAAGCCGTATCCAACTTGGGAAGAGATCCCAAAGATCGCCTCGACAAAGAATGCCAGGATACCCCAGCCGATGACCCATCCGATCATCCAACTGATAGCAACCCGCACAGCAGCAGAGGCAGAAGACTTTAGCGTCGTGGGCAAGCGTGTTCTCCGTAATGCTAGCCCTGTGATCAACCCCCCGATGGCTCCAGCGACAGTGATGAACAGAGCAGAGATTGGCCATGGACTGAGCATCTCGCCTATCCAGCCGCTTAGTGCCCAGGGTATGGCCCAGCCGATGGGCATTAGCAGCACGACCCATAGGGATCGCCGGCGCGCGGGAGTTGCTGCGCTGAGGTCAGCGGGGACTGAGGGAGGGGGCTCGGCGCGGGGTGTGGCGGAAGGGGTCAGGTTGGAACCACACGAAGTACAGAAACGCGTACCGAGATGATTCTGTTTCCCGCAGGTGTGGCAGATCACTCCTTCTGATCCGGGAGCCACATCTGGAGCGGACGGAGCAGCGACCTCAGGGGTAGTCGATGTGGCAGGGGATGGCTTGGTTGTTGCTGAGAATACCAGTTCTGCCGGCTGGAGCTTCACCTCGCCTGGACTCGTCGGTTGAACCATGGGAGGCTCTACCGGCTCGTCGGACAGGGGTGGGTCTCTCCGTGTCCACTGCTCACTCTCGTACCGGTACCACTCGCCCTCGTTGGCCGCGAACATCCAGTAGCCGCCCTCATCATCCTCAACAAGCAGCTCCTGAAACTCGGCTTCGTAGGCCGCGGCGTCCAACTCGCCCGACTCGTTACGGGCCTCCAACGCCGCAAATCGCGGTGCAGCATCGGCAAAAGCGCGGACTAACCTGGGCCGCGACGCGCCGCACTCACTACAGACATCATCCGCAGGGACTAAAGCCGCTCCACAAGCAGGGCATCTCATAGATTTCCCTCCCCCATCTCACAGGTGTAGCTATGGCTTCTGACTTGGGATCGTGTTGAGCCTTCTGGGCCGGAACGCTCGCCCGTGCTCGCGCTGCGAGAGACCGTTACAAGACCATTATATCACAGACAGAGAGGCGGTGTCAACCATAGTTCGGGGACCTCCCCAGGGCAATCGCATTCGCCTCGCGAGGGAGGAGACATCAGGTTTTTTGCCTCTCAACGGTGCAAACATACTGTAGCTCAGTGGCCTGCTAACCAGTTACTCCTGTCAAAGTCGGAAAAACCTGGTATCTTCCACGCTCTAACCTCTCAAATGTGATTGTCCTAGATGTGGTGGGATCAGTATTGACCATACTGTCCAAGTTAGAGTATACTGCTCCTGACAGATTAGCTTCCCTCTGAAGGTGAGAGATGTTACTAGTGCACCATGCCGCCAACAGGGATCACGCATACCCGCCCGGATGTTTAGAGGGGCTTCTGGCCTGTCTGGAGGCAGGGGCAAGACTTATTGAAGTGGATATCTCTCCTATGGGCGACGGAGATTTCTTGCTCTATCACGATGGTCATCTAGCCGGCGGGACTACTGGGCAAGGCTCGGTGGCCGCGTGTACCATTGCTTGTGCCAGGGACTTGAGGCTAGTCTGGAAGGATGAAGAGACGCCTTACGCGCCTGGTACTCTCAGTCAGGCATTGGACTTGCTAACCTCCCACAGCCATCCCGTTGAATTGCAGTTGGACCTGAAACCACATTCCCCCTTGACTGAGGCAGTCCTTGCTGGCCTGGTGAGGATGTTAGAACCCTACGGGGATAGGGTGAGAGTGAGTAGTGCAGGGGATTGGGCTATTCGTAGCCTGCACGCGCTGGCACCCAGTCTTCGTCTGGGATACGATCCATTGCTCTACATCGAGCCTGATACGGGGGATGAAAAGGACCGCAAAAGACCACCGTATCGGGTGGGGGCCTACGGCTACCGCGACGACCATCCCCTGGCTATGATGCGGTGGGGGAGCACGGCGGACTACCTATCTGCACGGGCGGAAGCGCTCTGGACCCAGGTTTCCATCGCCGGAGCGATTTGGTACATCCGCGCCTCTCTTCTCGGGTGTATGCTGGACGATGGTTTCGACTGGATTTCCTACTTGCATCGACTTGGCGCACAGGTTGACGCCTGGACGCTGGATGCGAGAGAACCGGAGCAAGTAACCCTGGCCCAGCGGCTGGCTGCTGCTGGCGTGGATCGTATCACAACCAACCAAGCCCCTGTCTTGGCCGCTTTTCTGAGCAGGGAAGTCGTGTTCTGATCTCATGGTTGCTGCTGATAGTTGACTATCCCCGCTTTGCCGAAATCGGTGAGCACTTCCACCGGATTGCCTGGGAAGCTCAGGGGAGTGACTGTGAAAGTGAGCTCGTTATCGAGCCAGTCAAAGGCATAGCTCCCGTCTCCGCCGGTGAAGGCATCTATCTTCCAGTCGAAGGCGGAGAGCTGTAGTGCATGCCCTACCATCGGATTGCCGTTGGCGTCGAGTACTTTACCCCTCACACTGGCTCTATCGCTGGGTATATTGGGTGCTTCGATGTATCCTTCGAAGGTCCCCACGAACATCCCCGTTGGGACCGGTGTCTTCTCCGGCGCACCTGTCGTAGGAGTGCTGCCCGGGCCAGGCTCTGCCGAGGGCGCTGCGGTTGGCGCTGCGGTTTGCAGGGGCTGAAAGGAATGAAGAACCTTGGAATACTCCCCCGCATGGTCCCAGTAGTCTTCCTGTGGAGTCCATAAGAGCAGGCGAAATGCATTTCCCGCATTGTCTACCAGAACGGCGACTATATACTGCCGGACACTGTCATTCGCCAGGGTGATTTGATAGGACATCTTGTTCCCGCGCGCGGCGGCAGTCTCAATCTCTTCAGGCTCTGCTACGAAGATGATCGAGGGGTATTGGGACGGCAGTGAACTCTTGTAGTCATCTAGCAGGCTTCTGGCTTCGCCAATCGTGTGCCCGTCGCCCAGTAGTGTGACCGCTATCCCAAGGCTGTCCTCGCCGCCCTCGGGGGCTATGACCACCTCGCGCTTCCTCTCGTTGAATACGGGAGTCCAGTGCTCCGGGTGCGCAATGCTGAAGGAGAGTTGAGAGGAGACATAGGTAGTGAAAGCGTCCTCTACGGCAGGCTTCACGCAGAGGATCGTGCTCGACCCGTCGGCGTTCGTATGGACTTCATAATCCCTATTAGCCACCATGAAAGTGATGCTGTAGCCCGCAGTGGTTACCTGGGCATATGTCCGGCCTTCTTGGGGGCATCCCAGGCTGGCATCTGGCCAACTGTCTGGCTCGTAGCTTATCAGCGTTACCTGTGCCCCATCTATGCTCAGGAGGTTAGCCAGATAGGTATTGGCCTCTCGGAGTGCGGCCATCTCGGCCCAGGCACTGCGTAAGTCCTGGATGGGAAGTTCGGCGATCCAGCTAAGCATCTTCTGGCGGGTCTCCTCGCTGCTTGGTTCTCGGCCTGTTCCCTTCCAGATCAGACGACGGGTCAGGCTCTTGGGATTACCCGGCTCATCCTCCACCAGCACTTCGAAGGGCGCGTAGAGATCGTCCCATTCCTGAAGTTGTTCCAGGAACTGTCCCCCCAACATGCCGTAGGCTTCGGCGTGCTTGCATGAGGACAAGCGGTACTCGCCATCGTGCTGGATGGCCAGTTCATAACAAAGTTCGGCAATGCCCCCTTCGAGACGGAAGGTTATCACGATCTCATCGCTACCATCTCCTTGTGTTGGGGTTGGCTCCGGTGTTGGAGTAGGATTCTGGCAACTCGACAATAGCAAGGTCAAGGTGACAACGATCAGCAACAGACTAATCAGGAGCGATTCACGCCTGAGCATCTGGTCCCCTCCTTTATCGTCCTCAGTGATTTCCTAATGATAATTATACATGGGATGTCTAAGAGGCGCAATACCGGGTCTGGACAATCTGTTGACGGCTGAGGAGTCTCTTGGTGTGGGGAGTGGATCTTGAGGAGGAGCGTCCGTATAGGGATGCCTGATGAGGGCCGACGGCTCGCGGGACCTGGATTTACTGGATACTGAACATAAAGCCGAGTGGACATAAGCGAGACACAAAGTGAGTTTTTCCAATGAAAAGGGGGTTTGGCGTCCTTATTGCACGCTGGAGGACTCCGTGGGCAGGGGCAAGGCTCTTCGGGCGAATCCCGCGATTCTGCCTTTCTCCCCCTATGGACGCCCTGTGGGACGTGAGGGTCTCCGTTAAGTGATGTGGTGTGTGGCTCTGGACGCGACGCCGCGCTCTCATTTTTGCTGGCTCTTGCCCTCAATGAGGAGTAGCCATGTGGTCTATCAGGCGTCTCTGTCCCATGGTTGGTCATCGCCCGTGGGTGAGGAACGCCGAGAAATGACGTTCCTGGCGCTGTCCGTAACCGAAGTAATTATCTGGCGAACCATCGTTGTCGATGGACGCTCTGTTCAGTGCCGGGTGAGTGACGACGGAAAAGTGCGTGGGGTAGGCTCGTCTCTCTTGGTGACGATCCGCGATCTGATCTAGCTCGGAGGCGATGCCTCTCCGGTCCAGTCAATGGACAGGGCTTCCTGATCGGGCATCATTCCGGAGGTCGCCTGAGTGGTGGTGAGGAGGCGTCAACCTCACCTGTGCTATCCTGAATGGGGCAGGTGGGTTGGCCCTTACTACACTGGCCTGGCTCTGTTGTAGGAGAGCGAGTGGATTCGGAGGCCGAGAAAACGATCCGCCTACAAATGGCGCTCAAACGCGTTCACGAGCATAACATAATTCGAAGGTATGCTAGCTGGTGCTCACCGGCGTGCCAATGCCTTCCGCCAGCAGGCGGTAGGTCTTCTCGATACGATCCCAATTGCCTTCGCGATCCAGGGACCAGAATCGCCCGATCACGGAGACGACACGCCCAATTCCGATCTCTCGGGTTTGCTGCTCGATGAGACGGATGTACTTCGCTCCACTCTCTTTCCGTTCTCCTCTGCGGCCTAGCATGGAGTGAACGTAGACCTCCGGCACACCCTCGCGTTTGGCTAGCCTCAAGAGCGCCAGCAGGTGGTCCACGGAGCCATGCGAGCTGTAGAAGGAGACCAGTCCCAGGAGATGTAAGCGGGTGTTATCCCGGATCGCCCCACGCGTGGCCCAAAGGAAGGCGGGATTCTCAAAGTACGTTCCGTCCGCTATAGCCGCATCAATGCGCAGGCGATCGGATAGGATGCGTCTCCCAGCGCCCAGGTGCAGGTGGCCCGCCTCGGAGTTGCCGACGGAACCTGAGGGCATGCCGACCGCGTTGCCCGCGGCCTGGAGCCGGGTGAAGGGATAGTGGCGCGAAAGCGTGTCCATCACCGGAGTGTCTGCCTGAGCTATGAGATCGCCCGGCCCGCCGTCGCCCAATCCCCATCCGTCGGCGATGAGTAGCAGCACACGGCGTTCCCGTGTTAGCCACTCCTCGGGGTACTTGGCGAGCAGGCTTTTTCCAGTCATGGATGCCGGGATCTCCAGCCCCAGCAACTGCAGGATCGTGGGTGCGACATCGGGAAGTTCGCCTTCGTCGCGCAACTGAATGCCTGCGAGAGCCTCGCTGTCGGGATCGATCAGAATGCATGGCACAGGGCTGTCGGTGTGCCCGGTGTCGATGGTCCCGTCCGGATAGTACCATCTCTCCACTGTGCCATGATCGGCTGTGAGAAGAACCGTCATCCCTGCCCCGAGGGCCGTATCCACAATCGCGCCGATGTACTGATCCACGCCCTGCACTGCGTCACGAATAGCATCGGGATTCTCAATGTGACCGATGACGTCCACGTTTGCGAGGTTCGTGACTATGAGATCATAGGCCGGGTTGTGGATAGCTTTCTGAGTAGCCAGGGCTACCTCCGAAATACTAAGGGCGGGAGTGGTGCTGAGATCAAGCACACTGTGAGGAGAAGGAACTGTAACCCAATCCGCGGCAGGGAAAGGCTGCTTCCTCTTTCCATTGAAGAAGAAGGTGAGGTGAGTAGCTTTCTCTGATTCGGAGATCTTGATCTGCTTCTTGCCGGCGGCACTGATGGTTTCACTGAGGGTATCTTTGATCGTTCCTGGTGGTGGAAAAGCCACCTGTACGTCCAGCCGGGGATCGTATTGAATCATGGTAGCGAAGTGAACCTTAGCATCGGGCAGGGTAGGGAAGTGGCTGAAATCTGAGGCCGTGAAAGCTTCTGTCAGCTCGATTTCTCTCTCTCCCCGGATGTCGTAGAAGATGACGTAGTCGCCGTTACGTATCCGGCCGACAGGATTCCCTTGGTCGTCAATCCGGACCAAGGGCTCGATCTTCTCATCGTCTTGGCTGGAAAGGTAGGCCCGTGCTACGGCCTTGGCCATTGGGTAACTGGGGGGGGCTCTGAAGTTGTCATTATGTGCCTCGCTGTAGGGTTGGATTAATTATCTCAAAGCAACGCCCACCTTTCCAGTGGGCTCAACACGGGGTTCAGTTGCATATCATTCTGATCCAAGTATAGCATGTTCTTCGAGCGAGGCAAAAAGGGTAGTTTGAGATGATGAAGGGGTCAGCGCTAATGGGTCAGAAGGACACACTTGAGGATATCCACGACAGCCAGCAATTCCACCAAGGAACTTGACAAGACGCGGAGCAGTGACCTCCCGGCTTCGTCGGTTCGTTGTCAGGCTGCTGTCAGGTAGGAACGAGTTCCAGATGGTATAATCTGGTCAGTAGCACATTCAGAACTGCTCCACCACAGAATCCGTTCTTGACAGAGTCAGAGTAATGGGCTACGCTATACCTGGTCATGAGGCAGAGAGGCTCCTGGAAGAGGTGGGGACACGAATAGGTGCAAGTATCAGCCTCAAGGGCTTCAGCAAGACAGCTCAAGACTTGAAGACGGCGCTTCTATGACGCCAGCGGCTGTACCGGTTCCAGTTCTTACTTACCTGAACTTTGCAAGAGACATATATATGTCAAAGGAGGAAGTACCCAGATGGACACAGTAAATAGCAGTAAGATAGTGCGGGTTGGATTGGTGGTGTTGATCGTACTGGTATTGCTCTCAACGTTCTCCAAGGCAGCTCGGCAAATTGATGCGGGAACGGTGGGGGTAGTCAAGCGGTTTGGTCGGGTGACAGGGAGAGTCCTGGATCCTGGCCTGAACTGGGTCATGCCCTACGTCGATACTGTTGTGGTCTATAACACCAAGGACATCATCTACGAGACCGCACCAGCGGACAAGCAGATCGGGTCGAGGGCCGACTACGTTGATCATCCCGTTGACACCACTACC
>JAKLPW010000427.1 GCA_022013675.1 Anaerolineae bacterium
ATGGGACGACCGGGTAGCTCGGCCACGTCGAAGAGTTCGGTCTGGTTCGGTACGCTCTTGGCCATGGCAATGCACTCCTGCTCTGACGGGCACATGGATAACGGCGCTTGGTCTCTCACTGTATCATAATAGCATAGGCCCCTCTCATGGTCAAGTGCGAGACGGCGTTCAGCTATCAGCGGTCAGCCGTCAGACAAACATGCGGCGTAGACACGCACTGGAGCCCAGCATCGGCTCTTCAGGCCGATGCGGTCGCCACCAGGCACCCTCGCCAGACTCGCACCGCCGTAAACAGGCGGTGCTGGGACTCCATACCCAGTCAGACACAGCACCGGCTCTTCAGGCCGGTGCGACCAACGCCAGACACTCCCACCAAACGCTCACGACGCCCACAAGGGGCTAAGGTACGAGGGGCGGATCGCGTTCGCCTAGGGGGCACCGCCATGGGAATCACACGCAGACCATAGGGGCACCGCTTGCAGTGCCCGCTGCTTGCTGTGCCCTTTGATGGCATGGCAGGTGCAGCAAGCAGCACCTCTACATCCTGCCGTCTAGCCTAATGCCTGCCCCAGAAGGTTCAGATCACGACGAAACGCCGGGAACTGGCCGCCAGCCTCCTCCTTGACTGCTGTGTCGAACAGGTCACTTAGCTCGGTGTATTCCTGGTCGGTCAGGTCGAAATCAAAGGCAGCCACGGTTGCCTGCAACTGGATCAGGGAACTCGCCCCAACGATGGGTGCGGTTACTGCAGGAGAATGTCGCACCCACGAGATTGCCAGTTGAGCGGGATGAACGCCATGGTCGGCCGCGAACTGGGCGAAGCTCTTGATGCTCTCGCCGTACTTGTCCAGCCAGGCGGGAATGCGCGCATCGGTTTGCCCCCGCGAGTTAGCTGGCAAAGGTTGACCAACAGCATACTTGCCCGCCAAGAGACCCATGACCAGGGGACGGTAGGTTGTGATCGCCACCTGTTCGGCCACAGCTTGAGGTAGGATCTCGACCTCAACTCCCCGTTCAATCAGGTTGTAAGGAACCTGGTTGCATATTAGAGTTGGCCAGTCGTTGCACTCGGCGATGGCGTTCGAATGGGCATAGAGCCAGGCCGGGAAATTGCAGCAGCCCACGTAGCGAGCTTTGCCCTGCGTCACTACCTCGTTCAGCGCTCCCATGATTTCCTTGGGCTGCATACCCACCCTTGGCCAATGAATCATGTACATATCCACAAAGTCGATTTGCAGGCGAGCCAGACTCTCATCAATGCTCTCCAGAATACTCTGGCGATCGACGCCTTTGTGAACTTTAGTAGCAATGAAGAGCTCACGACGCCTGCCTTTGAGAATTCGCCCCAGGATTTCTTCGGTGCGACCTTGGACGTACATAGCGGCTGTGTCAACAAAATTCACGCCCCGCTCCATAGCAGCTCCCAGGATACGATCAGACTCCGCTTCGTCACACCGGTCGCCGAACATCATGGTGCCCATACACATCTCGGAAACGATCTCGCCCGTCTTGCCCAGTTTCACGTATTTCAATGTTGCCCCTCCTTGCTTGGTGGCTCCAAGCCGGCTATCGCATATATTGCTCTTGGATCCATGAAGAAGCGAATGGCCCCATCCTCGCTACTGATCGGCCTGATCGGCAACGTATGAGTGTCTTCTGGATCCAATTTCAAGACCTGGAGTTCTCCAGCCAGCATACCCTTGAGAGCGACTATCGTGACAGCATCGCTCGTGCTCTGCAGATACAGTCGATCCGGCGCTACCCTTTCCACATAGACACCCAACTCATCGATGTTCGGTTTCGCTGCCAGGCTCTCCAAGCGCACCGACCAACCTTCCCCTTCAATGGCGGTGCCCATTCCCAGGTAGAACCATCGCACGTCGGAGCCGGATCTGCTTACACAGGCCATACGGCCATCAATCAGGTAACCCTCATACTGCTTCGGGCCTGGTGATTCGGAGAACGTGATCACGTCGGTCAAATGGCCTCGCTCGACGAGCAGACCTGTGGCTTCCTCCTGGCTTACCACCTGGCCATCAGAGGTGAGATCGATTGTGGACACCAGGGAGACCACCGGTGAATCGTAGTAAGGCTCGATGATGGCTATATACCGCGCGTGTTGGCCCTGGCGACGGACGATGACCAGCGGCACCTTCTCGTCGTCGGTCTCGTCCCCCTTCGGTGCAGCGACGAGGCCATCAGCGACGATGACTTCCGTGCCGGGCGCTTCCATCATGTGCAACCTGACTTTCTGGTCGGCAGCGATGCTCCATTCAGCTTCCCAGTCCTCCTCCACGCGCGCGGTCCTTACGTCGGTCAGATAGTCGTACCCATCAGTAGTGCCCGGGTACTCCGTCGTAGGTTGAGTCTGCAGGTCCTCCGAGCGGAAGCGTCCATAATTATGGTACACCCAATCGTAGG
The DNA here is from genome assembly GCA_022013675.1 of Anaerolineae bacterium. Taxonomy (GTDB): domain Bacteria; phylum Chloroflexota; class Anaerolineae; order JAKLPW01; family JAKLPW01; genus JAKLPW01. The sequence goes on from JAKLPW010000427.1 coordinate 2,422, forward strand.
TCCTACTCTTATCACTGCTGGCCTCGAAGAGATCTACGAGGTAATCGTCGGTGAGCATAAGTGTCCGGACAAGGCGCACACCCGGATAGGCCTCTTCAGTTGAGGCACGTGCCATCTGAAAGTGCGGAGTTCCCGCGAAGGCCTCCAGCGTGCCAGCCGGGGCTCGCTCCTGCGAATGGGCATCCACCACGACTACATTATGAGCCACGGATTGCTTGTACCAGGCTAGGTGTGCTGGCTGCCGGTACTTGATCGAGCCTGCATCGGGAGCCAGCGTGCGGCCCAGGCCATGGAGAACCAGGCCGAGCAGGTCAGGGTGGCTGTGGCCGCCCTGGTAGCCCATGAAATTGAGCACGACTTGTCTGGCGTCTCGGCCTGAACCAGAGCGCAGGACCGCCAGGTTCGCTCCGGCGAGATGTAGACTCCGCCAGTCCAGCGGACCAGGCCCACTTAGTTCGTCCACACCGTACAGCAGCGCCTCCAGGGAGTCTCGCTCTGACGCCTGGAGAAGGCGTGTGTAACGGGGATCGCGCCAGCGGCGGTAAGCGATTTCGTAATAGCGGCTGCGATCCGACTCGGACAGATGCACCTCTCGGCCATCGTTGATCGTAGGCAAGCGAAGGGTCTCGTCGGCGTACGAAACCATGAAGTTGAAAAGCCCCTTGTAGGATGGGTTCTGGTAGAGGTCGATGCCCGAATGATAGGCCGCTTCAGCCAGCGGAGCCAAAGCACCCAGCACGTAGAACTGATAATGCATCGATCCCTCGTACCACATGCCGTCGAGTGTCACGCTCTTTTCCATCTGGTAGAAGAAGCCGCTGTCGTCCTTGTGAAGCGCATACCAGACATACTGTTTATCGCCCAGTGCAAAGCCTATCACCCCTACGCCAGAATTATGCCAGGTCTGGTGATTATGGCGTCCCTCGTTATTGAGCATGAGGAGATCGGCGGCAGGACGAAGGATATTGGTTTCGATACGACTGCGCTCATCTGGCGTTAGATCGTTGTAGATCAGATCGTAGGACCAGGTTATGGGGATGACCCATGTGGACTCGTTGATCCCCTGCGGCGTGGCCCGCCCGCCCGCGCTGGCGTCTTTGCCTGTACGGCCTTCCTTGTCGTGGATCTCGTAGGTGAGGTATTTGTCTGCGTAAGCTAACATGACCTCGCGAGCCTTGGCCAGATACTTCTGTTCGTCCGTGAATCGATACATCAGAGCTAGATCGCGGGCAGCGTTGGCCAGATTGTAGTGCATGACAGTGATTTGGTAATCCGACGGATCAGCAGCGTGGTAGAATCCGCCGCCTGTATCAGGCACTACGATGGTCCGAGTAGACCAGACAAAGGCATTGGCTGAGACGGTTTGATACGCTTCCTGGGCCCATTTGTGGGTCTTCACTTTCGCTCTGATCTCATCGATTTCTGCCTGACTCAGCATCAGATAAGGGTGCATAAGGTCCTCCGGGAGATCTATGGCCATGAGCGGTGCGATACGCTGGTTTGACAATCTCATGGCGTCGAAAAAGAGCACCGTGCTCGGATTAGGCGTGTGCCCCCAGCCGGTCGAAGCGAACTTGAGGTAGTCCACCTTGTTCCATCCGACCGGATCCCTGACGGCACGGAACTCGTGAAGTGGGATTTCGAAAAGACGCCACCCCGTCCAGTCAATCATGATCTCTTTCTTGTAGTAATCATCCTCGGCCGTCTCCTCGGATTCCGAGTAGGCAGCGAGTTCGATTGCAGCATCGTTGGCCGCGACGGAGTAGGCCCAAAAAGTAAGATATTTGTATCCGCTCCAGTCATGAGGTATCTCGACAGCCACCACGCGAGTGTTATCGACGGTGTTCTCCCACTTACCCGAGTGCGCGCCCTCTTGGGTGTATTCCTCGCTCGGGATAAATCCTGCTGCTGGCTGAACCCAGCGGTCAGTGTACTTGGCGTGGAACCTGGCGACGTTGATATACTCTTGCGGTGGGCTCTCTCCTTCAGCCATACTGGTCTCTGTTGCCTGACAGTAGCCCTGCCAGATGGCAGTGTCCTCCTCAAAATCGCAAATGACGAGTACTTCCCAATCTACAGAAGGCTGATGCTCATGCGAGCCAATGGCAGACAAGGGCGATGCAGTGGTACTGGCAACACCTTCCTGGGACGAAGGAGAACGATCCGGTTGGCCACAAGACAGCATAGCCAACATGATCATCACAGACAACACCAGGCATCTGTGGGGACTTAGGTGTGACGAGTTGTGCTTGTTGAACACAGTCCTTTCACCATTCGAGATAGGGACTGGGGCGCTTGGAGCATGGACTCCAAGCGCCCCAGAATCAGGTTCCAGTTGTTCTATAAGGGTTCGGATTTACTGTATCCCAGCCAGGATTTCCTCTATCTGCGGCACCAGCCGCTCCATCATCTCTTGCGCTGTCACGTTCCCATTCCACAACTCGCCCAACTCCTGTCCCTCAGCCGCATTGACTTCATCGTATATGGGATGGATGGGATCGTAATTGGGGAACAGGTGCTCCTTACCAGCCAGGAAGGCATTCTTGTTAACCCCGGGTAGCGCCTCTGGGGAGAGGAACTGCGGGTTTTGCTGGTACTCGACCAGGGCGGGCGTCATCTGCTGCAAGTCCAGGAGCAGTTTTACACCCAATGACCCGGGTCCGGACAAGAATTTGATGAACTCCCAGGCTTCTTCGGGATGCTTGGATCCAGCGGTGACGGCAAAACAACTACCGTCGCAGCGGTTTGCTGCGACCTTGCCCTGTGGAAGTGCAGCCACATCCCAATCAAAGTCGGTGATGTTAGCCATGTATTGAGGCACACGCCAGTGACCGATCATTATCATGGCACTTTTGCCAGCCACGAACATGTCCTTGATGTCAGCTCTCTGCGCCGATGAGGGCATCACGTGATGTACGTTGGTGAGATCGGCCAGCCACTGCAAGGCCGCAATGGACTCATCGTCGTCCAGGAGAAACTTGGTCGGATTGCGCAGGTCATCGAAAATGCCATGACCTGTCTTGGTCCAGACGATTACAGACCAGTAGGAGGTCCAATTATCAATACCGAACTGGTCTATCTTTCCATCGCCATCCGTGTCCTTGGTCACCTTCTTCGCTGTCGCCAGGAAATCATCCCAGGTCCAGTCATCCGATGGGTAAGCCACGCCAGCCTCATCGAACATCTTCTTGTTATAGAAGATAACCAGCGCGGCGCTGTCCAAAGGCAACCCGTAGAGCTTCCCATCGTACTTGTACAGATCAAGTATCGTTGGGTCATACTTGGTCAGGTCGAGACCATCTCTCTCTGCCAAGGGATTCAGGTTCATCAGGGCTCCCTTGGAGGCGAGGGCGTAGGCATTATGGGTTGCGGGGTATATCACATCGGGGGCTGTACCACCGGCGACCATCGTTTGCAGCTTGATCCAATACTCTTTGCCGCTGCCAATGTTCTCGATCTCAACCTTTATCTCTGGGTGCTCTTTTTCAAAGGCCTCGATCACGGGTTGGGCCACGTTCTCCAGCCGAGGCTTGTCCCACCGCATGAACCAGCGCAGGGTGACCTTTTCCTTCGGCACGGGTGTGGCCGTCGGACTCGCAGGTTTGGGGGTAGCGGCTGCCGGCTTTGGAGCCGACGTTGGCGTGGGTTTTGGTGCTGGCGTGCATCCTGCCAGCAGTGTCACGACACATATCACAACTACTACACTCGCCCATACTCTCTTCCACGTTTGGCGCTTCATTTCAAATCCTCCTTTTGAGTTTGGATACACTTTCCGATCTAGCGTCAAGTTGCCACGTCGTGCTCATCAAGACTCCAGGTCATCACCCCCTTTCCCTCAGAGCAAGGTAGGACTTATCCCTTGACCCCACCTGCGCCGGTAAGAGCCACGCCTTGTATGAAGTACCGTTGTGCTACAAAGAACACTATAAGAGGCACGGCCATCGCTACCGCTGCTGCCGCCATATACAGATTCCACTCTATGAAGTACTCTGTGCGGAAGGCATTCAAACCGAGGGGGACTGTATAGTTCTTCTCCGAGCTCAGGTAGATCAGCGGGGCCAAGAAGCTTCTCCAGGAGCTCATGAACTCAAAGACCGCTATCGCGCCCAATGCCGGTTTGGATAGGGGCAGGACGATTCGCGAGTAAATGCCAAAATAACTGCAACCATCAATCTTAGCCGCATCATCCAGTTCCAATGGAATGGACATGAAGTACTGGCGAAGCAAGAAGATAGTAAATGCTCCTCCGAAGAAGCTGGGCACGATCAGTGGCTTCAGGGTATTGAGCCAGCCCATGTACTTGAAGAGTACGAACCGGGGAATAATCAGGACCTGGAATGGCACCATCATCGTGCTGAGCACAACCAGGAAGAGCCAATCGCGTCCCGGAAACCGTAGGCGAGCGAAACCAAAGGCCACTAGCGAGCAGCTCAACAACTGACCCAGAATACTCAAAGAGGTGATGACCAAGCTGTTCCGATAGAAGATATGGAACGGCATCGCCGTGAGAGCCTCGACGTAGTTGCTCCAGACAACCGGCTTGGGAATCCACACCGGTGGATAGGTGAGGGCCTGCGGCACGGTTTTCAGCGACGTGCTGACAGTCCAGACAAAGGGGATCAGGATCACGACAGCTCCAGCCATCAGCAAGAAATAGATTGAGAATCGGCCTAGTGCTTTTCTAACCCTGTACCTATTCCATAACATGCTGCCTATTTTCCTTTCAATGTCCCTTCGTAATACACCCAGGTGCGCGACGAGCGGAATATGAGCACGGTGAAGAACATGATGATCAGGAAGAAGACCCAGGCCAACGCCGAGGCGTACCCCATACGGAATCGCTCAAAGGCATGTTGGTACAGGTAGTAGACGTAGAACAGCGACGCATTGCGAGGGCCACCTCCCGTCATGACGTAGGCCTGCGTGAACAGTTTGAAGGAGTCGACCAGTCCTATGATGAGATTGAAAAAGATGATCGGAGTGAGCAGCGGCAAAGTGATCCGGAATAGCTTCTGCCTTGGGCTGGCACCATCAATGTTCGCAGCGTCGTACAACTCTTGCGATACACCCCGCAGCCCCGAGAGGTAGATGATCATATTCCGGCCTAACATGCCCCTGATGACGATGGCCATCTGGGGCATGTTAGG